>JBLHRW010000176.1:0-9654 GCA_047626445.1 Neolewinella sp. | reverse complement strand
CTCCTCACTTAGCTACGGCTAAGCTCCGGTGTAAGCGTCTCGCCAGGCGGCAAAATTCATCAGCGCCTAAGATGGCAGAACTTAAATTACAGTGTACTAGTGGTCGAGTTCTTAAGTCTTCGAACATTTAATCCCCGTCCCTAAGTGGTGCGCTAGAACAAACTTTTATCCGATCAAATCATTCCTTCAGCATGACTTCAGCCGAACTATCCCTCTACCCCCTGACGCCCGATTACGAGCTAATTATCATCGATTTTATCCGGCTATTGCGTCGGCAACCAGGTGTACAGGTCGCCACCAACGGACTTTCGACCCAGCTCACCGGTGCCTACGCTGATGTTATGGCCGCGCTTACGGTTGCTATGCAACCCACCATGGAAGGGGCGGTCACCTGCTCGTTTGTGATCAAGGTGCTTAATGTAGGGGTGGCGCCGGGAGTGGAGGTGAAGGTGTAGTCTGGTAGTTCAGTAGGCTGGTAGCGCTACCGCAAAGGGGAACGCACTACCACAACCTGCAGCTCCTGCAACGGAGCGAAGCGACTACTACAACCCCTGCAACGGAGCGAAGCGACTACTGCAACTGGCGCGCAGCGCCTAATACCGCGAAAACACCCACCCCATCATATCCTTCAGCGAGCTCTTCTTTCCGTAGCTCAGGATACCGACCCGGTAAATACGGCCGGCGAGCCAGACCATAAAAGCGGCGAAAGTGATGGTGATGAACAGGCTGCCGATGATCTGCCAGGCCGGCGGCCCGAACGGTAATCTGGCTGGCATCACGATCGGCGCGAAGAGTGGCATGAAACTGGACCCGACGGCCAAACTGGAGTTCGGCGCCTGCAGGGCGGCCATCATGATGTAGAAGCCGAGGATGACGGGTAAGATGACCACGAGCGTAAGGCTCTGGCCTTCGCCCATATCGTCGCCCATCGCAGAGCCGATGGCGGCAAACATGGCCGCATACATGAAGTAGCCGGCCAGGAAGTAGAGGAGGAAACAGGGGATGATGACCCACCAGTTCATCTCATCGAGCCCGGAAATGGCACGTTCTATCATGCTCTGCATCTCATCGGGGTCGATCTGGGAAGCGGCGCTGCCCGCCTGCATTTGTTGGGTAGCTTCGGGGTCGAAACCGAAGATGATGGAGACCAGGAAAAGTACGCCGGGGATCAGGATCATCCAGGCAACCACCTGTGTGAGGCCGACGGCACCAACGCCGACGATCTTACCCAGCAGTAGGGTCGTAGGGCGAACCGAGGAAATAACTACTTCCACGATCCGGTTCATCTTTTCTTCCATCACCGAACGCATCACCATCATACCGTAGATGAAAATCGAGAGATACATCATGAAACCCATGATGCTGCCGAGCGCGGCGCCGATGATGCCGGCCATGCTCGTATCGTCGTTTTCGCCTTCTTCCACGGTTACTTTGCGGGCTTTGATGTTGACGTCAGTCTCCAGCGCAGCAATGGCTTTTTCATCCAGTTCCAGGGCCTTGGTCTTATATTTTCGTAAGGCTTTTTCCACTCGCCGGCTGATGGCCATTTCGGTGTCTATGGCCAGGGGGTCGTCGCTGAAATACTCTACGCGGAAGTCTTTCGCCCGTGGGTTTTTGACGGAGGGAACTACGAGAATGGCGTTGTAGCTGCTGTCTTCGGCCATGTTTGCCTTCAGCGTTTCTAAGGGTTCCTGGCGGAATTTGAAGTAGATGTTCTTGCTGTCGGGTAGGACGTTGTTGAATATTCCGTCCTCGTCAACAACGGCAATGCGCTGCTGCTCGTCGTTGCCGTAAGTGAAGATGAATTGGACCACCACGATGAAAACCGCCATGCCCAGCGGCATCAGCAGGGTCGCCAGGATGAAGGACTTGCGACGGACGCGGGTGAGGTATTCACGTTGGATGACCAGCCAGAGGTTATTCATAATGAAGGAGAGAATAAGAGAATAAGAGAAAGGGAGAATAAGAGAATGGGGGCGAGGCCGCAGGTGCAGAGGAAGTTAACGGCACAAGGAGCTGCTAGCGCTGGTCTTGCGCATCGAAGGGATTGGTGTTGGTGGGATCAAGCTGGGTAACCTGCTTGATGAACACCTCGTTGAGGCTGGGCAACAGTTCCTGAAAGCCTACAATGTGCACGTTTTCGTCGAGTAGCAGGCGCAGCAGGTCGTTGGCTTTTTGCCCGTCTTTTAGCTGAATGTCCACGCCGGCTGGCGTCGGGTTCAATAATTCGTAACGCTCGCCGAGGCTGGCGGGGAGGTCGCCTTCAAACTCCAGGTGGTACTTGTCGTCTTGGAAGCGCCGCCGGATATCGGCTACTTTACCTTCCAGGATTTTGGCGCCGTTGTTGATCAGTACGATGTATTCGCAAAGTTCTTCGACCTGTTCCATCCGGTGGGTACTGAAGATGATGCCGGTTCCTGCGGCGTGGAGGCGGAGGATCTCCGTCCGCATCCGGGTAGCGTTTACGGGGTCAAGGCCACTGAAGGGTTCGTCCAGGATCAACAGTTTCGGTTCATGGATGACGGTGGCGATGAACTGGACCTGCTGCTGCATACCCTTACTGAGCTCTTCTACCGTTTTGTCCCACTGGTCGTCGATGCCGAATTTTTTCAGCCATTCCTTGGCACGCGTAGTCGCCTCGGCTTTAGTTAGCCCTTTTAGTCGGGCCAGGTAAAGAAGGTGCTCGCCGACGTACATCTTTTTGTACAGCCCCCGCTCTTCGGGCAGGTAGCCTATCTGGGTGGGGTGGAATCCGCTCAGGGGCTCTCCGTTGAAGAATATCTGGCCACTGTCCGGGGCTGTGATCGTGGTGATCATCCGGATCAGGCTGGTTTTACCGGCCCCGTTGGGGCCAAGCAAGCCCAGGATGGCATCAGGTGGCATGGCAAAAGTGACGTCATCGACGGCTACTTTCTCCCCGTAGGCTTTACGGACGTTATCTACAGAAATAATGGGGGCGGACATAAGTAGGGTTCAAGTTGCGAGTTGCAGGGGGGAGGTTGCAAGTTGCAAGACCCCGATAGCGTTTAGCAGCCACAATTTACGACGAGTAACCTGCAACCTGCAAGAAGTAACCTGACCTTACCGACCAAATGCAGCTTAAACACGACCTTTAGCGGGTGACTATGGATAAAACAAGTTGGTATTTTCTGGTGAACCCCGCCGCAAGGCGGGGAAAAGCGCTAAAACGCTGGCAAAAAATCTTACCCCAACTACGTGCTGCGCTGCCGGAGATGACGGTAGCGGAAAGTACCGCCGACCTCGGCATGGCGCATCTTGCCACAGCGGTCGTGCGTGCTGGGCATACTCGACTGGTCGGGGTTGGCGGAGACGGGACACACCATGACGTCCTTAACGGCATCATGGATGCAGCAGGCTTGGCCAAGGTTACCTACGTGCCGCTGCCACTGGGCACGGGTAATGATTGGGTCCGAACCCTGAAGACCCCACGAAACATCGATCGATGGCTGGCAATGCTGCGGGAGGAAAAGACCATGCTGCATGCCGTAGGGCAACTACGGTATACCGCCACGGACGCTCTCCCGAAAACTGCTTATTTTCTCAACGTCGCAGGTATGGCCTACGACGCCGAAGTGGTGCGGCGCAGCGAAAAAGCCCGGTTTAAGCACCGACTGATCTACCCGTTGCAGACCTTGGCCTACCTCCGGTATTTTACCGCACCAACGGTCCGGATTGATTACGATGGAGAATCTTTTACCGGACCAGTCCACACCATTAACTTCGGCATCTGCCGCTACAGCGGTGGGGGGATGCGGTTGGTCCCGCACGCCGATCCAGCGCGGGAGACGCTTGCACTGACCTTCGCTCGTCGACTGCCGATCCTCAAAATACTCCTCGAGTCCTGGCGGTTCTACGCCGGTAGTATTGATCGGGTGAAGGAGGTGACTATGGCCCACGTCCGTACCGTAACCGTTACGCCATTAGCGGGGGCTGCGGAACTGGAGGCCGACGGGGAATGGCTGGGGCGCGCGCCGGTGGAGGTTAGCTTGTTGGAGGAACGGCTGAGGGTGGTTGTATAGACGCAAAGTCGCTTTGCTCCCTTGCTTAGTAGACGCGCTTCGCGCTTGGTAGTGGGTAGTGGGTAGTGGGTAGGCTGCCGCATGGGGGAGCTCGCTTCGCTCGCACGGCTGCAGCGAGCCAATTGCAGAGGAGGTACCACCCTTTTTTCCTTGCTCCTTTATTCCCTTTTTCTGCACCTGCGTCCGCGCCCGCTGATAAACTGCCGTTTGTTCTAACATGTTTTACCTTGGAGCTTTTCTAACCAATTTGAACTTTTGTGCAAAAGCTCCTTTCTTTGGCCCTACGGTGTCTCCTCCTGGCCTGCAATACCGGTGCTAAGCGGTATACTTTCCCGTTGATGTAGCTACTCGCACGAAGCCGATCAAGGCGCAGGAAAAGGGGAACTACGTCTTTTCCGCTGAGGGCCTGACCTTCGATAATCTTTTTGCCGCAGCGCGCCTGAACGACGTCCGAAATCTGGAGGACAAAGTATATGAAGTTAAGATCGAGGCGGAGAACGAGCCGATCAATCCAAGCCCTTGGTACGGCGTCCCTAAGCACTAAATTAGGTCCCAGCACCCAACCGACAGTTCTCCGGAAGGTGCCCGCGTACTTTTGTAAAAAAAAACCATTGCACTATGAGATTATTATCCGTTTTCCTTCTTACACTGTTAAGTAGCTTTTTCTTAAACGGTCAAACGGAGGGATATCATCGGGCAAAGATTTACTACTCCGACGCCGGTCAATTAACCCGTTTACAGGAAGTAGGTGTTGCGGTTGATCATGGTAGGCATAAGCCGGGGTATTCTTTCGAGTCTGATTTTTCCGCAGGCGAGCTTCGGATCATTACCGGACAAGGATTAAGCTACGACATTACAATTAAGCATGTAGACCAGTACTACCTGGATCGGAATAATCCGGAGCGTCCGGACTATGTTGGTGTTGTGGGGAAGAACGCTACTTGTCCGGAAGACGGTAGTGCTGCCGTGACGAGCCCCGCTAACTATCACGGTGGCTCCATGGGCGGTTTTCTGACTTACAGCGAAATGCTGATTGAACTGGAGGAGATGTACGCTTACTGCCAGGCCAACGGCCTGGACATCATGACGCCCAGGGCGGACAACGTCAATCCCGCTGCTCCGGATGACCTCAAGACCGAAGGCGGCTACCTCCAGCAATGGGTTCGGATTTCAGACAATGCTGCGGTGGAGGACGATACCGAACCACAGATATTGTACAACGCCCTGCACCATGCCCGTGAGCCGGCGGGTATGCAACAACTCATCTTCTACATGTGGTATTTATTGGAAAATTATGCCACCAACGATGAGGTGAAAAGTATTGTAGACAATACTGAGCTGTACTTTATCCCCTGTGTCAATCCTGACGGCTACCTGTATAACGAGCAAACGAATCCGAACGGTGGTGGTTTCTGGCGAAAGAATCGTCGGGGAGGTTACGGTGTTGACCTGAACCGAAACTATTCTTACATCACACCGGAGGGAGAGGAAATCTGGAATACGACCGGTGTTTCGGCTAGCCAGGATGGACAGACCTTTCCCGGTACTGGCCCCTTTAGTGAACCGGAGACCCGCGGCATTCGCCATTTTGTGGAGGCGCATAATTTTACGATTGCCCTCAATAACCACACCTTTAGTGAGTTGTTATTATTCCCATTCGGCTATTTAAGGGAAACTTATACCCCTGATCATGGCTACTATGAGTTGCTCTCAGCGGCTATGGTTCGGGACAATAATTACAATAACATTCTCTCTTCCCAGCTTTACGAAGCGTCAGGCGATAGCGATGACTTCATGTACGGGATGCTGACCACCGCTGATGGTGGTACCAGGGAGAAGGTTTTTGCGATGACGCCGGAAATCGGCGCTGACTTTTGGCCGGCAGCAGCCGAAATTGAAGGGATTTGCCAGGAGATGTTGACGCATAACCTTACGGCAGCAGCGGCGCTAAACAACCTTGGCGTTATAGAAGAAACGACGGAAGCGCTGGTAAATACGACTTCTTTTCCCGTTAGCTATAACCTGACCCGTCTTGGGTTCTCCGGTGGTGGATTCAGTGTTTCCCTGGCAGCTGTTTCTGACAATATTGCCAGCGTTGGTCCTAGTGAAGTACATAATATTCTGCGCCAGGGAGATCAGACGAGTGGAGATATAATGATTACGCTTAACGAGGGTGTTGAACCTGGAGAAGAGATCGTTTTTGAGCTGGTACTCTATAATTTAGACTACGTTACCCGGCAACGGATCACTAAAGTCTATGGTGAGCTGACCAACATTATCACTGATGCGGCAGATGATCTGGCCAGCTGGACAACTACCGACTGGCAGCTGACAACTACCGACTTTTACCCCGGCTCCCCCGCTGCTGCCATTACGGATTCCCCTGTGGGAGATTACCGGGACGAAGCTAATAGTGTAATCGATCTTAACGAAAGTATCGACCTGACGGCCACTGATTTGCAGCAGGCAATACTCAGCTTTTATGCTAAGTGGAATATTGAATCAGATTACGACCAGGTGCAGGTGCTGGTGTCTATCGACAACGGAGTAACCTGGATTCCGCAGTGTGGTAAGTTTACCCGGGGAGGCACTCGGACACACATTACACCACAACAACCAGTTTATGACGGCCAGCAGGAGGAGTGGGTGAAAGAGGAGATCAGCCTGAATGACTACCTCGGAGAACAGGTCAAGATTCGCTTTCAGCTACAAAGTGATGGAGGTGTGACGCGCGACGGCTTTTACTTCGATGCGCTTTCTGTAGACGTTGTACGTGGTTTGCCAACCAGTACGGAAGCGCCGCTTACTGCACCCTTTCAAGTCATCCCTAATCCGGTAAACGAGGTGCTTGCTATGCAGACGGAACTCACCGACTACAGCATCCGGTTAACCAACAGCCTGGGGCAGGTGGTACGTAGTGAGACGGGACGAACCGGCTCAGGTACACTAAAGGTCAAGCGCCTACCGGCCGGTATCTATCAGCTTACCGTTCGGGCCAAAGGCAAGCGGCGGACCATAAAAGTGGTGAAACAGTAATGGAGGTATATCAATTGTTCATAGTCGGTTGAGCAACTCCGTTGAGGGTGTTCCCACCCGAGCACGAAGTACTGCGAAGCACAATTATTGCGGATCAAGCTCTTCGGGTGGGGGACACCCTCAACCATGCGCCTACTATCTACGATTACATTTGATGTTCCTTAAAGCGAAAAAGGAGGTTCCTACGTTGAAGGGGCCTCCTTTTTCTATGCCTCGACTTAGGAGAAAGTATGAAATTGATACTTAGTTTGTTTTGTAAACTAAGATGCCCTATCTTTGGGTCATCATAGCTTAGTTTAATTATTAAGCTAATTTGTTTTCACCTGTAAATTAACCTCCCTATGGGTTACGGAAAATGGTCTTCCACCGATTACGCCACTTACCGCCGCAGTTATGCTGGTAAAAGTCGTGACGACATCTTCACTTCTAACAAACACCGCCGCATCGACCCGAAACTTGATCCGTTCCGGATCGGTATGCGGGAGAGCAGAGATTCTGCGGAGCACCCCAATAGTCTGGCGATTGGTTTGTTCCTCGACGTTACCGGCTCCATGGGGCACATCCCGCATGACCTTGTCGCGAACCAGCTTGGCTCAATGATGGATACCCTGACCGACCACGGCGTGCAGAGTCCGCAACTGATGTTCTCCGCCGTAGGTGATCACCGCTGCGATAAAGCGCCCCTGCAAGTCGGCCAATTCGAATCGAGTACACAATTGGTCAACGACGGTCTCCGCCGACTCTTTCTGGAGGGTGGGGGAGGAGATGCGCCCGAAAGCTACCTCATGGCCTGGCACGCTGCCGCTCGCCACACCAGCATCGACTGCTGGGAAAAGCGGCAACAGAAAGGCTTCCTCTTTACGGTGGGCGACGATACCAGTCACCACCAGTTCGAGGCCAATTTCCAAAGCACCATCTTCGGTTACGATCAGGCAAAAACGGTATCGGATCGCCAGCTGCTACTTGAAGTGAGCGAACGCTACCACGTCTTCCACATCCAGGTAGGTAAGAACCAACAACAGACGGCTAATGCCCGAGTAGCCAACTACTGGGCACCCTTACTCGGGAAAAACTTCATCACCCTGCCTGATTACAAGCAACTTGGCTTGCTGGTCGCCATGGTCGTCGCCATCATGACGGGGAGCCCGGCTGCAGATGTGATGAAGGGGCAGCTGCCGGGCTTGCAGCGGGCGGTTACGGGTGCTTTGATTGCTTAGGAACCAACTTGATACCCATGACAACCCAAATCATCCTAGGCCTAGCCTTTGGCGACGAAGGCAAAGGCGTCACCACCGATTACTGCTGCCGGCAGGCGGAGCGTCCGCTGGTCGTCCGTTTCAGCGGCGGCCACCAGGCCGGGCACACGGTGGTGACACCGGAGGGGCAACGCCACGTCTTCAGCAATTTTGGTGCTGGTACGCTGGCCGGTGGCCCGACCTTCTGGAGCAGGTATTGTACCTTCCACCCCGTCGGCTACGCCAACGAACGAGAAGCTTTGCTGGAGATGGGCATAATACCGACGCTCTTTGTCGACGGCCTCGCGGCTGTGACCACTCCCTACGACCTGCTCTACAACCGCCACCTGGAAGCCAGCCAAAAGCACGGCAGTTGCGGCCTGGGCTTCGGCGCTACCGTTGCCCGGCACGAAGGGCCGCACAAGCTGCACGTGCTGGATTTGATGGACGACTACGTCCTGGACCAGAAGCTGTCCTCCGTCGCGGCCTACTACGTAGAGAAACTTGGCGCAAACTATGAGGAGGAAGCCCTGGCCCGGCAGCTGGAAACCTTTCAGGAAGCGGTAGCTTATTGCCGGTCCAACCTGCTTTTTACCAGCGGCCGCGCCTTCTTTTCCTCCGTTGCGGAGTCCTACGACACCATCGTCTTCGAAGGGAGTCAGGGCCTGCTATTGGATCAGGATTTTGGCTATTTTCCCCACGTTACCCGAGCCCACGTCAGTAGCCGGAATGCCCTTGAACTGATCCGCGAATACGACCTGCCCGCCCCCGAAATATTCTACGTTACCCGCGCCTACCAAACCCGCCACGGCAACGGTCCGCTGACCAACGCAGACCAAACCGGTCCGGAATTGCACCCAACACCCTATGAAACCAATGTTTTTAACCTCTGGCAAGGCGAGCAACGCCGCAGCCTCCTCGACCTGAACCAACTTTGCTACGCGCTGGCGGCCGATGCGCAGTATTCTGCAGGTTTGCCCCGCCACCTGGTGGTCACCTGCCTCGACCAGCTGGCCGAAGAATGGCGGGCTACCGATGACAATCGCCTGATTATCCTCCACTCACCCAAGGAAATGGCCCGCCGACTTGGTGGTCTTTGGGCGGGAACCTGGGGTAATCATGGGGAGGTGGGGAGTTTGTTAGTTGAATAGTCTAGTGGGCCAGCCGGTAAATAGCGTGCAAAATACCAAGTTAAGTGGTAACGATATTTGCCGGCTGGCCCACTAGTACTGTGTAAACTAAGTTCTCACATCTCCTTCGGTACGGACGGGGCTCGCCCCCGTCCTTGCGAAATCTCCCGAAACGCTTTAACGCGTTCGCTCAGCGAACGATTCGAGGTTACC
>JBLHRW010000175.1:0-9664 GCA_047626445.1 Neolewinella sp. | reverse complement strand
AACGGCTAGTTCTGATCCGTCTTGGCGAGGGAAATACCGGACGGCTTTAGTCACTGGTTCTCCTTTCGAGAATATTTTATACCCCTGATATCCAGTCACGAGATACTTCGCGCCGCGGCCTTTTAGCTCGGCCTGCAATAACTGTATTGGCCGGTTATTCAAGGGCTCTCCCTCCACGATCTGGCTAAAGCTGGTTTCGGGATAAAGTAGGTAGTCGGTTGGCCCGACGGCAAGTGCCGCTTTGCTCAGGAGGACAAAAGTATCCAGCGGTGCCGATTGCATCCGGTCGGAAAATTTTTCAAAATGCGGTTCAAAATTAGGCTGAATCGATGCCACTGAAATGGTGCCGCCCGCCGGAGCTGAATAAGTAGCGTAGCGGACGAGGGAGCCGATCAGTGGCAAGGCAACCAGCAGAGCGAGGGGTAGGGGAGATGCCTTTTTTTGTGGCGCGGCCGCAGGTGTAAAGAAGGTTTTAAAAGCAAGGTAGTTGCACCCCAGTATCCAGGCCGAACCGCCGAGCACGCCCGTTACTTCGTACCACTGGATGAGGCTGGGCCACTGGGCAAAACCGTTACCCAAAGTCAGCCAGGGCCAGTTCAATCCCCAGTTGTAATGTAAATGCTCAAAGGCGATCCAGCAAGCGGCGAAGGCCAGGAAGGCAACTTTTGGAGACTTTCTCCCCGTCCAATAAAACGCCAACCATGGAAGGCTCATCAAAAAACTGTTCGCTAACATGGCAAAGACCCCTGCGCCAAAAGCAGTATTTGTCACCCAATACGAGGCCAGAATATTGAACAGTAGGAAGGTACTGAAGCCGTGGCGAAATACTCTTCCATAGCTCGCTTCAGCCGTGATTAAGCGTCGGTATAGGACAAAAATGGGGACAAAAGCTACCAGTAAGAGCAGCGGAATGGGCAGGATGCCGGGGAAGCCCAGGCCGAGCAACAGGCCGGTTAGCCCACTGAGCTTATTGTCTTCGACTACTTCCCCGCTTTTTCGGTAGGTCCGCAGTAGCCAGGTGCCGCCGAAGGCGGCAAGGTAGAAGGCGAGTGGGGCGTAGCCCCACAGTTCCTGATTGGTCATCCGCCAGTACATCCAGCCAGCAACGAGTAGCGCGAAAGCCAGCAGGGTATAACCAAAGGAGCGGAATGTGGAATGAGCCATGGTGCGAAGATATATTTTACCTACTTAGCATGAGCGTGTGTACGTCGTAAGCGAACCTCCTGATCAGGTTTTTTACTGATTTGCTTGGAGGAGGGGGGGGTAAAATGATACAGCGCTTTCCATCACTGGAAAGCGCTGTAGTCAATCAACAAGTTCAATTATTCTGTACCGGTAATTCCGAACTCGGAATGTACCGAAATAGCGTCTTTGAGCTATCTGTTTACTTGCTTTTTGCGTACTCGACCGCATCAGAACTAGATACCGCGAGGGTATAGATGACTAAACCGAAGCCAATCTTATTGATGGCGTCACCGATGTTGTAGCACAAGTCCAGTGCCGTTCCTGGGAGCGCACCGTCGAGGAAACCACCTTCGATAGTCATGTAACCAATCGGGTAGATGGCCCAGCCTGCGAGAACGAACCAACCAAGAGCTTTAATGGCACCAAGTAGCTTCGGGTCGTTAGAATTGACGGCCAATTTCTTGGCAGAACCAAACCATGCTTCGTAAACAATACCGACATAGCCTACAGTAGAAAGTACGCCAAAGAGAACGGACTGGCTGCGGAAGACGGTTTCACCTAAGTAACCGAAAACAAGCATGATCAAAGAATAGCCAATCATTTTCCAGAGTAGGATTTGCTTGGCGCCAACGGCACGTAGAATCAAGTAGAATTCAACGCACATCAATGGAACGGTCAGTATCCAGTCAATGTATCGTAACTCTGTCGGAGAGGTACCCGTCTCAGCCCAGAAGTCACGCATATAAAAATAGTGTACTGCAGCAATGAAGGTGATCAGTCCAGCAATGAGCATACTGTCCCGCCATTTACCTTCCACCTGAGTGGTCTGGAAAAAGAAGAATACAGTAGCCGCCATCATGGCCATAGAGCCGATGAAAAAAGTGAATCCTACGTAATCCCCAGACTGAATGCTGGCGAGAAAAAAGGATGGCATTGAAAATAAAAGATCCATTTATGAAAGGATTTAATGAATGATAATTATACCCTTCCCAGCTGTTCAGCAGCCGGGTCAGGTGCACGTGTAATGATTTTTAGTTTATTTTGATGGGTGGTGGTGTTGTCTAGTGACCTTCCTCTCACGGGTGACCACCGGGTGTAGAGTTGTTCTACCAGTAGCATGTGGGGCAAAGTCAAAAGGGAAATAAAAATGAAAACTCCTCCGATTACGCTGGGCTGTAAAGCCGTTTCAGGACCTGGACCGAACCAAACGATGAGACAAAAGAGAAGAGCTCCCAATACTGTCATACTTATTTCACCGTAGAGCTGACGACGAAGTGCAGGTGATAGTCTTAGTTTGAAAAATTGTAGCTGGTCTTTAGCCGAATCTAATGAATGCCAAAAAACGAAGTAGACCGAAAAACCTAGTAACAAACTATTTGTAAAAAAGAGGGTGGTAAGAATGGCGTAGGCCACTAATTCTACCACTAAGACCCTGGTGGTGATGAGCTGTTGCCATCGTAACACGAACATTATGGAGGCATTGACGAAGGCCATGATTCCAATGAAAAGCAAAACTGCTGAACGCTCCGGGGCTGTAATGAACTGGATGTCTGTCATTGTTTTTACAATGGCAATGGCTTCACCGGCGTGAAGTAGGATAGGGGTTAGTAATATGCCAGTGCCCCACATCAGGTAATGTAGCCGTCCGAAAACAGGACTCTCATGATTAGTATTTACCCAATTGGACTGTCCAAAATGGTAAACGGATAGAAACATGAATATGGCGAAGGCAATTACAGGTAAGAACCACCAGATCAATCCATAGGCAGCTATAACGGCTAAATAAACCACATAAAAACTGATTTTTTTACTTCCAGAATGACCTTTTTGTAAAGCTAAGAACAAGCCATGATCCGTAGCGCCGTGTGGTAAACCAAGTAATAACATCATTCCAAGGACAAGGAACGGCTCCCACAAGCTTAACATTCCCGAAGCAAAGCTTCCGAGGAAAATAAAAACGGCGGTGATAACCATCACGAAGCTCTTTGCCCCGCCCAGGTCAAAAGACTGGATACGCATGATAATTTACTGATGATCTCATGCCCCAAGCAAATGAGCTTAGAGGCAAACAGACGAAAAAGGTATGTAAAACGGGTGTACTATGTGGACGCGCTAAATCAAAATGATGAATTAATTAGGTGGAGCGCTTTTTTATATCGAAATTCAGAGTCCTAACGATTTTCATCTTGAATGGTTCATGGGGGCGGCAAGAAAATTTTGGCTCATTGTATGAAAAAAAATGCTTGTTTTTAGACCCGTATTATCCCATTACTTCCCGTAGTATTTTAAACGAATTTACCTCCCGCATACCCTCTATATGGTATTGGTAAAACCGGAGCAGATCGGTCAGCAACCCCGTTCTTTCCGCTCGGGTGGAAGTGATCCCGGGCAGCTCGTCCCGATTGGCGTGTAGCAGGCGGAACATCAGTTCTGCACGGGGTTCGTCGAGGTATTCGGGGTGGCCTGGGTGGCCACCGGTGAACTGGCCTTCCTTAAGGTCGAATAGCGGCGTTGCTTCGGAGTAGTTGCCGGAAGGTAGGAAGCCAAGGTGAGCAGTTAGCTCCAGCATAAAGTGGTGGTGGAGGTGCGTTACCGGACCGGTCGTCGTATCTAGGAACTCGAAGGCGGCGTATAAGAATTCAAACAATGCCGGGTTCTCCTCGGATTCCCGGATGGCGTTGCGGGCCACCTCCAGCATGAAAAGACCGATGGTGCCTCGGAAGACGTCGAAAGGAATCTGGGTGTACACATGGGCCGGCCGTACTTCCTTGAGGCGGGTCATGTTTTTTCCTTCACGTTCATAGGCCACCAGGTCTACGAGGTTCATGGGTTGGACGAGGCTGGCCGGCGTTCGGCTGCGGGCTTTCCTAACCCCACTAACAATGTATTTGCGTATCCCCTTGGCCTCGGTGAAAACTTCCAGGATCAGACTGGTGTCGCCGTATTTGGTGGCGCGGAAGATTAGGCCGCGGGTTTTGATTAGCATGGGGAGGGGAATAAGGAATATTGGAATTTCAAGTAAACAAGTCGCAAGGGAATCAGGTTGGGAACACCTGAATCGAGATCAAGTCAGCATTCCGTACCTTCCCCCTTCCAACTAAGATTTAACCAATCATGAACTACTTCGAAGAAAGCCTGAACCTCCATCGTACCCTCAAAGGAAAGATCAGGGTATCTCCCAAAATGGATGTGCGCAGCAAGGACGATCTGTCTTTGGTGTACAGCCCTGGGGTGGCCGCGCCGTGTGAGGCGATTGCTGCTAACCCGGACGATGCCTATAAATACACCATCAAAGGTAATACCGTCGCTATTGTGACGGACGGCTCCGCCGTCCTGGGCCTGGGAGACATCGGCGCCCTGGCCTCCATCCCCGTGATGGAAGGTAAAGCCATGCTTTTTAAGCGATTCGCCAACATCGACGCTTTCCCCATTTGCCTCGACACTCAGGATGTGGAAAAGATCATCGAAACCGTCAAGCTTATCGCACCGGTCTTCGGTGGCGTTAACCTGGAGGACATCTCCGCACCACGTAGCTTCGAGATCGAGCGCCGGCTGCAAGACATTGGCATCCCCGTTTTTCACGACGACCAGCACGGCACGGCCATCGTTACCCTCGCGGGCCTGATCAACGGCTGTAAACTCGTTGGTAAAAAGATGGAAAACCTCAAGGTGGTCATCAACGGAGCCGGCGCAGCCGGCATCGCCATCGCCCGCTTACTTAAAGCCGTAGACAATCCCGATTCTCCCCTGGCCACTCCGGTGAAGGACATCGTTATGTGCGACAGTAAAGGCATTATTCATGCTGGCCGGGATAACCTCAATTACGCCAAACAGGAGGTCCTCGAATTCACCAATGCGGAGAATAAGACAGGTACCCTCAAAGACGCTATGGTTGGTGCCGACGTTTTTATCGGCGTATCCATGCCGAACCTCATTGACCGGCACGACGTAGCCACTATGGCCAAAGACAGCATCATCTTCGCCATGGCCAACCCCGTGCCGGAGATCATGCCCGACGAAGCGAAAGCCGGTGGCGCCGCCATCGTCGGAACCGGCCGCAGCGACCTCCCTAACCAGATCAATAACGTCCTCGGCTTCCCCGGTATCTTCCGTGGTGCGCTGGATGCGCGCGCTCCGCGCATCACTCCTAACATGAAACTGGCCGCTGCGCGGGCCATCGCCGACCACATGCGTAACCCTACCGTCGACAGCGTAATCCCTCCTACCCTCGATGAGCAAGTCGCTTGGCGGGTGGCTGATGAGGTGCGCCGGGTGGCGGAGGAGGAGTTTGGAACAAAAAAGGAATAGCTAATGCTGCTAGTGGATCAACCCGTAAGTAGCGATACTGGTAAGCGACGGGATTTTGTGCGCTGATAAGGCAGGGAAACCGGAGTTTGGCCATAGCCAAATGAGGATTTTCCTAACGCCGTCAGCGTGCAAAAGGCCAAGCTTAATGGTGTCGATATTTCCCTAGTGGTTCACTAGGGAAAGCCTCCTGAGGGTTTTGGTTTTACTATCCTGAAAGATCCCGGAGGGATCGAATCATATTTGCCCCGGGTGAGGCAGCACGCCGAAACCCGGGGTAATGGGGGGGGGCAACGTGGCGGCGCTGCGCGCCGTAACGTTTATGCCTTTCCTGCTGCCCCGGGTAAAAGACCGCTTTGCGGTCTTTTACCCGGGGCAAATACGATTAGACCACTTCGTGGTCACCGGTTTACCGAAAATTTATGGCCGCTTTCATAGGTAGCCTGACAGGCCACAAGCTCAACACCTAAGCCGCCTCCGTCACCTTCTCACTAACCAACTGGTCCGTATCCGCCATCGCGTCCTCATCGAGGTCGTCATCCTTTTCGACGCGGAGATTATCGATGATGAAGTCCTGCCGGCTAGGGGTGTTCTTGCCCATGTAGTAACTCAGGAGTTTGTCAATGTCGGTATTTTCTCCCATCACGACGGGCTCCAGCTTAATATTTTCACCGATGAAATCTACGAACTCCTTCGGGCTGATCTCTCCGAGACCCTTGAAACGAGTGATCTCGGGCTTGCCGCGTAGGGCCTTCATTGCCGCCTGCTTTTCCTGATCGCTGTAGCAATAGAAAGTTTTTTGCTTATCGCGAACACGGAAGAGCGGTGTCTCCAGGATGTAGAGGTGTCCGCCTTCGACCATGTCGGGGAAGAACTGTAAGAAGAAGGTTAGGAGTAACAGGCGAATGTGCATCCCGTCTACGTCGGCGTCGGTCGCGATGACCACCCGGTTGTAGCGCAACTCATCCACGCCGTCCTCAATGTTGAGGGCGTGCTGTAGTAGGTTAAATTCTTCGTTTTCGTAAACGACCTTTTTCGTCTGGCCGAAGCAATTCAGCGGTTTACCCCGTAGGGAGAAAACGGCCTGCGTCTGCACGTCACGGGCTACAGTAATAGATCCACTGGCGGAGTCTCCTTCCGTAATGAAAATAGTAGTGGCCAGTTTCTGTTCCTCCGTATGCTTCTTATTGGAGGAGTTGTACTGCACGCGGCAATCACGAAGCTTTTTATTGTGAAGATTGGCCTTCTTGGCCCGTTGGTTCGCCAGCTTCTTGATGCCGGCAATCTCCTTACGCTCCCGCTCCGACTGCTTAATCCGCTTTTCCAGCGCCTGGGCGGTGTCCGGATTCTTATGGAGGTAGTTGTCCAGCTTCTCTACCAGGAAATTCTTCATGAACGTCTGTACCGTCGGAGAGCCGGGGCCCATGTCGGTAGAGCCGAGCTTGGTTTTCGTTTGGGATTCGAAGATTGGATCCTCCACCTTAATGGCGACGGCGGCAACGATGCTGCCCAGAATGTCCTTCCGGTCGTAGGATTTATTGAAGTGCTTTTGAATGGCATCGACCATTCCCTGCTTAAAGGCATTAAGGTGGGTACCACCCTGGGTGGTGTGCTGACCGTTGACAAAGCTGAAGTACGTCTCTCCGTAGGCATTACCGTGGGTGATGGCTACTTCCATGTCCTCTGCCTTAACGTGGATGACGGGATAGCGTTGAAGTTCTTCTCCGATCTTCCGTTCCAGTAGGTCCCTCAGGCCGTTCTTACTGACCATCGTCTTGCCGTTGAAGATCAGCTTCAGGCCGGCATTCAGGTAAGCGTAGTTCCACAACTGGTTCTCAATGAAATCTGAACGGTACTTATACTTCTTGAAAATGGCATGATCAGCACGGTAGCTAATGAAAGTGCCATTTACTTCTTTGGTTTTGGCTGGCTTATGTTCTTTAATCAGGCTGCCGACGGAAAAATCGGCCTGTTTCATTTGGCCTTCCCGCACGGCGTATACCGTGAATTCTTCGGAAAGTGCGTTAGTGGCTTTAAGACCGACACCATTGAGGCCAACAGATTTCTTGAAGGCCTTACTGTCGTACTTGCCGCCGGTATTCATTTTGGAAACTACGTCGACGACTTTTCCGAGCGGAATACCCCGGCCATAATCCCGTACAGAAACAACGCCGTCATCTACGGAAACGATGATTTCCCGGCCGTGGCCCATCACGTACTCATCAATCGAGTTGTCGATCACTTCCTTGAGCAGGATGTAGATGCCGTCATCGGGGCTGGCACCGTCGCCTAGCTTACCGATGTACATGCCAGGACGGAGCCGGATGTGCTCTTTCCAGTCTAGCGAACGGATGTTGTCTTCGTTGTAAATTACTTCTGCCATGTTCTGTACTTAACCCTGCAAACATACAAAATCCGGCGCAAACATTTAAACAAATTGTAGGGTAAAAGCGAAAGAATATTGAATTTATTGAAGGAGGCCATCGGGCGCGGCCGCAGGATGCAATGAACGGACGGATGGAACAAGGAACAACTAGGTTCGAGACGGTGCCCCCTGCTCTTTTACCTCCCCCTGCACCGGTGGCCCCGCAAAAAAAGCAGGTGCCCCCAAAGTGTTTTCTTTCCTTCTTCGTCCAACTAGGGATTTATCCCGTATTCTCTACAAATCCGTTCACGCTCCGCTGGCGGCAACAACTCCACACCTTGTTGGCTACCAAATACCTGCCTACCTGTCTTAGCTGTATATACCCGGTCAATAAGCATGCGAAAAGGCGTTTCTGCTAACTGACCCTCCTGTACAGCCTGCTTTATTATGGGCAAATACCGCTCCATCGTTGCCAACTGGGAGTGCTGAATAATGGACCACATGACGTGTTCGAATTTATCCCCAACGAGCTTACTCCCGATGTACTGACCATGAGCTTCGTATAGCGAATCGATCATCCTTTCGTTCTGCTGGTCCAAGGGCGTTTGTTGCATAGGCTGGTATTTATCTTTCCTGTACTGTTGGTCCCGCTCATTCAGTTCTTGTATCTGGCGGAGGAGTTCAAGGTCTAAGCGATGTTCTGAAGCATATTCCTCTAAAGACTGAGATTGGGCAAGAGGTTCCTCGTTGTTTTCGCAATCCAGTTTTGCCTGCTCCCAATCTTTTCTGATCGGCGCGTACTTAGGATTGCTTTTCACCTTGTTCCAAAATTCGATGAGGTATTCGCAACTACCGGGAGCATTAATGAATTTTTCGAAAGCGAGTTGCAAGGCCGGTTCCGGTTCCCGAAGGGTAAGGAAGGCAGACAGTACGTTGAAGTAGTCGGCAAGATTAAAGGTATTGGCATCATTCTCTGTTTGGCGGACGGTCTCCCGCAGTACCATTTTGCCGAATGCATAGTCTTTTTCAGAGACGCCTACTCGTTGCGGGGGCTGGTAAGTGAGGGCTTGCTCTTCAAAGGCCTCATGGCTGAAGGCCGGTCTGGATTCCTGAGCACATAACAGTCCCATAAGGAATGAAAGCAGAAAGAGGAGCGCGTAACGGATCATTTGGAAGTGGATTTACTTCAAAGTTAGTTCCTACTTCCAACTCGACGGTAAAAGGGTTAAACATGGTTAATGGGGCTATTGGCCGCCTAATTTAAAGACCAGCCCAAGGTTTACCCGACCACTCTTCCCGATGTAAGTCCCATTAAGTACCGAAGCTGCTCCAAAATTCAACCCAACCCAATGCCGGAGCGGAAAATACAGCGTGCCGCCAATCCGTTTCCAGCTGCTACCGGTGCCTGCGGTGGCCGTTTGCACCCCGGTGCCACTTTCCAAAGCGGTAACGAATTCGATCCACGCTTCCGTGTAGAAAAATTTACCGCCGTACCCTGTTCGTAAAAGTAGGGGTAAGGAAGATTGCGCCTCCGGCGCAAACTGAAAATCAATCCCCGTCTGCGCGTGCAGGAACCACCCGTCATCATGCTGGAACTGGTAAGCTAACCTGCCCAGAAACACCGTGCCTCGTTGGCCCAGAGCGGCGATTCCGGTCGTCTCGTAATTGCCTACCGGTAGACTAAGGCCCACTGCCGTAAAAAACCGGCTGGCGCTGCGTTCTCTCCGCCTATCCAGGTTCATGTATTTAAGCCAGACGGAAGCATCCTGTAAACTCCCTTCCCGGTCGTTGGTCTGCATCCAGGGTAAG
>JBLHRW010000174.1:0-9694 GCA_047626445.1 Neolewinella sp. | reverse complement strand
GCAAGTGTTCTTGAGTCTCGAAGGAGCTAGCACTTTCTTGCGTCGGATGTACCGCAGTTTTGACGTCACGTCCGGTAGCAGTAAGAACCTTAAAGTTGCGCTTGTTACCAAGGCAATCAAGATTTCTCTGGGTAAACAGGGTGAATAAGGGTTGGGCGAACTAGGTAAGGGCAAAGGGGTATCAGTTCAGTGTGGTAATGAACTGATTTAAAATGATTTAAGGGCTTTGCCCTGCAGGAAATTGGTGCAACTAAGCTTCTTCCGAACAACAACTTCCAAGAAGCGGTAAGCACATTCAATCATGGCCACCAAGGAAACCCTTGCGTCGGGGGCCGCGCCTTACTTTTCTTCCGCCAGCAAAGCCAGCACCCAGCCAGTACTAACCCTGCCGTAGCGACTTTCTACGTATAGGAGCGCCTCTTTTTTGAGGAAGTCGGTCGTGGGCAGTTTGGGCATAAGTTCCCGCAGATAATCCATCGAAGATCTTTCCCTCGACGGAGATAACGTAGAAAGTCTGAGCGGTGAGCAGACCAGAGGTCAGCAGGGCGGCTACGAGAAATAACTTGTTCATGACTGAGGTGATTTTGGAGTAGAAGGGCGGAATCGCCTGCGGAAGAGATTCCACAACACGTCGACAATTTTACAGTAGATCAGCAGGACCAGGATGTTGACGTGTACGTTGAAAAGGAAGTACGACAGGACGGTCAAAGCAATGAGCAGCACTATCTCATCGATGGCTTCGAGCACCCACTGCGCTAAGCGGGAACGGAACAGCCCCCGGAGCCAGCGGGGAGGGGTGAATTCGATGTCGTTAAAGATCCGCCAGGAGATCAGGGTGAAGCCAGCCAGGCGTAGCAGCAACCACCAGGCGGAGACCAGGTTGCTGCCGTCTTCCAGAGTAAGATAGGCGTTATAAATCAGTAAAATGCCTGGACTGCTGCCAAATGGGGTGGCATGCATGTCGTTTTTGAAATCCCAGATGAGGACGATTTGGTCTTTGAAAAAATCGGCAGCAGCCTCTTCTCCGAG
The DNA here is from genome assembly GCA_047626445.1 of Neolewinella sp. Taxonomy (GTDB): domain Bacteria; phylum Bacteroidota; class Bacteroidia; order Chitinophagales; family Saprospiraceae; genus Neolewinella. The sequence continues at coordinate 8,665 of JBLHRW010000174.1, read as the reverse complement.
GCTTAGTAAGAGGCCAAGGGCCACGATTTTAAAATTCTTTTCTTTCAGGTTCGTTCCTACCCGAAAACCGGAATCACGTACCTTGAAATCCACGATGGGGTTGCGTAAGGAGATGCCGTCAGGGAAACGGTAAAATCATCTGGAGGGATCTAGTTTTTTTGCCGCTTATTCTTTCATAGAGGAGCAGGGGCGCGGTGGGCAGGCTGTCTCCCATGATGAGCGGATACTTCAGGAATAACCCCTGAGCCGAGCGATAGGTAGCGATGGACTGGTGATCGAAGTGGATGACGGAGGAGTCCACCTGCTTCGCCGCGTTGATACGCGTTACGGAGATGAGCTTGTCCTGCAACTTGGTTCCGCCGCCTCGGAAGCGTTCTTGCGCCGGAGTGGCCTGGCGGCCGCACGCTACCTTATGCGCGGTCGCAGGTGCATTGTTTTGGTGAACGGCAGGGTGGGGCAGTACGGAACGAGCGGAGGGTAAGCCCTTTTTCGCTTCAGCAAAGTCTTTAAACGGAGTTAATAGTCCAAAATATTTATATAATCCAGGACATATATCAAATTCCGTAACTTTAGGCAACGTTAATCCTGCCCATCGCAGCGCCTGATCCATGCTTGAAAACTTGAAAAGCGAACTACGAGACCTCGTTGCCGAAAATCGGCAGGGAGACCTCTTGCGTCGACTTGTCGAAGACCTGCTCATAGAAGGGACCCGACTGCATGATTTGTGCGTCACTACCAGTGCCAGATTTAAAACTTGGGAGATGACTGCTGCCGCTAATACTCAGAGTAAGGAAGACCTGGGTATAGAAAAAGCAAACATCAATGGGAGCCTCCTTTACATCCTTGGAGAAATCTCTTCGGCGGACTTAAAACAGGACGGCACAAAGGAAAACGAAGAACAAGAATTTATTCCTTCTTTTCATGCCTTTGGTGTTGACCGGGCACCGCAGGAGGGGCAGTTCTTCGACGAACAATTCGATGCTTTTGACCAGAAGATATTTTTCTACTACCTCCACGGAGATGACCGCCAGCAGGCCTCGAGCCTCGCCGATCGGCTGGGCTTCAAACTGGTGGGGCTCCAGCTCACTGCCGATGACCTGAGTGCCGATATCGAGGCCGACCCACCACTGGTGGTGCATTGCCGACCCGTTTTACGCGGAATGCGGGAAGAACACTATCGGGCCTCGCTCGTCCACGGCATTGCCCAGCAGTTCATGGGCCCCATCCCGATGGCACAGATGCGGGGAATGTTGGACCTGACCATTAAAAATTTACTCCACCAGCCCAAACTGAAACGGGCCGACGGTACCCAGCATCCCATCGTTTGCATCAACGTGACGGTGGGACACAGCTATTGGCGTAAGGACCTGGTGCCGGTGATGCTCCGCAAATTTTACGAGACCTTCTGCAAGGTGGAGCTCCCAGAAGATGCGCCGACCTTCTACTTCTTTTTCGGGTTGGAGTACAGTGATGCTAAACCTAATGTCCGTAAAGAAGTGGCTGAGGCCATCGCCGCCCGCCAGAACGGCAGTTCCCTGCCGGAATTGGAGCCCGTCCTTATCTCTGACATCGTCAACTGGTTCGATCATCACGGACTGATGATCCCCGATGGCTACGACGCTGAGCAGCTGGTGGCCGAAAACTTCTCCTCCGAAGGCGATCAGCTCGATATGCTGGTGGTGGAAGCAGACCTGAAACGACTTATCGATAAATTCAACGAAGGCATCAGCCTGAAAAAGAAATAATAGAAAACCATGGCTTACCAGACCCAGGATTACGTTTTGCCCTCCGGCCTGAAAGAGGCCCTAATGGGCGCCATTCATCTGAAGCGACCTTTGCTGCTAACCGGAGAACCCGGTACGGGTAAAACGACACTGGCCGACTGGGCGGCCTGGCACCTGAGCCAGCATTACCAGGAGGCTGCTTTTGATTTCGACCCCAAGCCGCTCAAGTTTTCTACCAAAACTACAAGCCAGGCCAGGGACCTCTTTTATACCTATGATGCCCTCTCGCACTTCCAGGCGGCGAACCTCCGAAGCGGTGAAGCAACGGACATCAGCAAATATCTGGAGCTGCAGGCGCTCGGTGAAGCCATCGCCCGCAGTAACCCCAGTCCGGAACTGGCCGCCAAGGTTGGCACCATTTTACCCAAGAAGCCACATGGTGGGGTAGTGTTGATTGATGAGGTAGACAAAGCCCCAAGAGATTTTACCAACGATGTGCTTGATGAGATTGACCGTCAGCGCTTTTACCTCCGTGAGCAAAACCAAGAGTTTAGTCGGGGAGATGCGCCAATTGTGGTCATTATGACTTCTAATTCCGAGAAAAACCTCCCCGACGCCTTTCTGCGTCGTTGTGCTTTTTTCCACATCGAGTTTCCGGGTAATGATGATCCCTTACTGCGGATGATCGTAAGTAAACACTTGGGAGAAGCTACTGGAGCCACCGCTGTGGCCCGTGAAGAACTGTTCAAATTTTTCTACGATGCTCGGGCCGCGTCTCCTCGTAAGAAACCCGCCACCGCTGAATTGCTCGGCTGGCTGGAATTACTGGAAATGGATGGGTACGCAGCTAAAAATGACGCGGAGAAAAAGCAGCTACTGGAATACAACCTTTCCTTTCTCGTCAAAACCCAGGAAGACCTGGAGGCGGTACGTAAGCTTATCAGATAAACTGTTCTTGCGCGCATCGTGCACGGAACTTTCAACAAACCAAACGGTCGCCGAGCGAAGGCAGGACGACCAACAGAATATCCTTAATCTTTGGCCACTCCTCCCAACCATCAACTTCTTCCCCTGGCGGGCTTCGTCCGGCGCTTGCGCGCCGCCGGCTTCGCCGTGGACGCGGCGCGGGAGTTTCAGCTTCGGCGGGTACTGCACGAACAGGGAGTGGGCTACATTGGTCGGTTCGGAGAGTTCAAGTATGCCCTGGCGCCCTACGTGGCGACTAACGGCGGGGAGCAACGGCGGTTCTACCGCCTGTGGGATGATTACGTTGCCAGTTTGGAACAGCAGCTGGTGGTTGAACCTGAAAATGCTCGGGTGTCCGGTTGGCAGAAGTGGACTAAACAACTTAGGTATTTGTTGATGGCCGTTGGAGTACTGCTGCTGGCAATACTGGCCTGGAGCCTGATACAGGAAGGGCCCGCAGCAGAGGAATCGTTTATGCTGGTAGAAATTTCGCAAGAGGCGGAAGCCAGGGCCGGCCAACCCCTCCAGGTACAAAATGCCACTTTGCTGGAAGTGGCCAAGGATTCTGCAGATTTCGTCTGGGACATTCGCGATGCGGAAACCGGAGAATCTCTACATCGGCAGGACTCTTTTGACCTGCATTACACCATTCCGGATACGATGACCGGGCGTTCCCTGCGCATCGTTTTGTGGGCCCAACAGTTGGTGTCAGAAACTAAGCTTGGGGTGGATACTTTGACGCTGGCGGTTCTTTGTGCCAATCCACCAACGGTACCGCCGTTTACATCCTTACCCACGAAGGTGCTAAAAGGAGAAACCTGGCCGGTCCCTCAACCCCGAGGCCGTACCCGAAGGTCTGATAGCCGCCGGGAAGTTGAAGCTGACATCGTAATACGGCTGCTGATTAACGGCGAAGAATTGGAGGATACGCCGAAGGAATACGTGTTTTCGGAAGAAGGACAAACCAAGGTGCAACTGTTGGTGCAGCGGGTTGATGATCCGGACAATTGTTTTGCGCTGTTGCCTCCGCGGACCGTTCAGGTGGGGTCGAACATCCCCGTCATTCCAAGTATTCCCCTGAAGAAGGATACCCCCCGGCAGATGCTGCAAGCCAGTGGTTGGTTGTATTTAGTACCGCTTTTGTTTGGCTTGATGGTGTATTGGGCAAACAGACAGCGGTGGCGTAAGAAAGAGGAGGAGACGCGAGAGAAGACCGACGAAGAATTGGCGGAAGAATATCCCTTCCATGACGTCGGCCCCTACGTAATCCCTTACCAGGATCAGTCCGGGCAAATATCTGTGCCAGCAGATTTTTACCGTATTGCCGATCAACTGCGCGTCCGCGAAGCGGGCTTGCGGATGTCCTTCGATGGGCAGGCAACCGTGGAAGCTACCGTTCGGAAAGGCGGCTTTCCTTCCTGGCGTGAGCGGGCGGTGAAACGCCCCGCCAACTACCTGGTCCTCCTCCGTCATACGGATGAATTCCAACAGCAAGACCGATTACTTAAACGCCTGACCGACTTCCTCACCGCCCGGGAAGCCGAGCTCGACGTCTACTACCATGGGGGTGATTTTGCCTGGTTCTGGAACGAAGCGCATCCGAAAGGCTGGAGCTCGGCGCAAATGACTGGCCGCTACGGCGAGCACCGGCTCATCATCTTGGGAGATGGCCACGGCCTGGTCGATGCCTTCCACCGTCGGGAGCCACGCCTGGAACCAAGCCGGGAACGCTGGTTGCTGAAGTGGAACCGCCGCCTGCTGTTGACGACGGAGCCTGCTGTGGACTGGTCCTTCCAGGAAGTCCTCTTGCACAAAGCACTGTTGTTGTACCCCGCTACGACCAACGGAATACTGCGAGGTGTTGGCGACTTGAACCAAGTCGAAGAATACCAGGGCAGCAGTTACTCCCGTTGGAAGGCCGAACGCTTCCGCCGGAACCCCGAACCCAGCCACCGGTACCGTACCTGGACTTCAGTTGACGAACACCGGGACTACCTGGCCAACGACCCAGCGCTCTTCCGCTGGCTCACCGCCCTTTCCGTCGCCCCTAACCCTGATTGGAGCCTGACTATTGCCATTGGTCGGTCATTAGGTCTGGACGTAACGCACGACCGGCTGCTGCAGCTCAGCCGGATTCCCTGGCTGGCCGCTAACTCTCCCAACCAGGACTTGCGCCTGGCTTTCCTGGCAGAACTCCCCTTCTCCGACGAACAGCTGGCCCGCGCTGCGGCCCTCGAACAGTTGGAGGCGGTCTCCGGCGAAGTGGAAAACACCTTCGCCGAAAACGAATGGACCGCCAACCAGGCGGTGCAGACCTTCGCCCTGGCACCGCTGGACACCAAGAACCAGGCCAAGGTTCGCGACCTCCGCCGGATGGGGATGTTGACCCCTGACCAGCTCGCTGAGTTGAACCAGGTCGCTGAACGGCAATTCCCGGCTACTAAGGGCGGGCCAAGCCCGATAGGAGACGAGTCCTTCCTGGATGAATTGCTCACCCCTCCGGTAAAAGCAGGAGAAATACTGAATGAACGAGAGAAGGAATTGCTGGGGTTGATCATCGTTTGTCTGCTGATGTTCTTACCGATGTACCTGTACAATAAGGCAGGGCATGAGCTCCTTCCCGGCGAGACAAATTCTTTTTGGCAGGAACTGGAGAACCCTACGGATGATGCGCACCGGGCACTGGAGAAGAATAATACGGCGGTCGCCCAGTCGAATCTGCTAAGTCGGCGGGATGGCTACATGAGTGCTACGACCAACAAAAGAATACTGGAAGACCGTATTGAGTCGGCGCTGGATAGTGCCCTGCTGTTGATGGACCAGCAATACCCCTTAGCGGACACTAACCTTGCAGCATTTCAATTGAATCGTTTGGCTTATGCCTTGAACTGGGTGGCAGCGGACAGTGCACTTCTTGGCCCTATGTTGAACGAGGATATAAATGAGTTGCTGGCTAAAGCAGATGCTGCAATTACAGATAAATTCACCCCGGATTCCCGCTTCGCGTTGCACAGGCTTCATGCTGAAGGGTTGTATAAATGGTTGTCTTTTCGGTCAATCGAAATTACGGCGGAGGATAAGTCGGGGGGCACGACTCATTGGATTGATGCTAGCATAATCAAAGCAAAGATCGACAGCTTAAACCTGGAGTTCTTCACTAGCCTTGTGGACTCGATGCCGGTAAACCTGGCGTATTTGTTGGCTAATGACCCGCGACCTACGTTTGACTTTACGGGAAAAGTGATTGATGGAGGAGTGGTAGACCAAAATGGAAAACCACTAATCGGTGCTTTGGTCCGGCTTGGAGGAACTAACAAAGGAAAAGTTACTGACTTTGACGGTAATTTTAGACTGACCTTAACCCAGGGTAAAGGCTACCTGGAAGTTTCGTACCAGGATGCAATGCCAATAGAGGTGAGCCTGCTATCGCCAAAAGGTGATGCTAAACCCACTACGAGTTTCGAGGAAATAGTGCTTAATGTACCTGATGGTACGGAGCCTCTGCAACGGCCGTCTAAGGAAATTGTCGGCCGGGTATTAGGGCTTAACGGGGGAGGTTTAGCCAGCGTGAACGTCACTGCGCGCCGCCAGAACCTCAATACAAAAACCGACCAGAATGGGTATTACGCCCTCACACTCAACGATGAACCAGCATCGGTTTTGCTTCTATTTGAGATTGATGGCTTGCGGCGGGAGCGGAACTATCCATTGGCCCCGGGAACAAGGCAGAATCTGGGAGAAATTTTGCTTGTTGAGCAACAGATGCCTACTGAGTCACCGGATCCAATTGATAATAGTTTGAGAGGTCGGGTGGTGGATGAAACCGGAGCGCCGCTAGCTGGAGCATCAGTATTGCTAGCCGGCACCGCAATCGGGACCACGACAGACCTCGATGGTAATTTCTCCCTACAATGGGACGGCACGGCCATGGAGATCCAGGTATCCTACATCGGTTACCCAAGCAAAATTATAAGCCTGTTCAATGAGAAGGGGGATTTCCAGACGAATGACCTTGGGCAGATCCAATTGGAAAAGGAGATCCCAGACCCGGAGACGAGTGATCAAGAGGAACTGAATAGTTTGATAGATAAATTTGGTGAGGATAAGTACAGTAGACGCCTGTTGCACGAAGGAACCGCTAAGGAAGCCAATGACTTTATCCGGGCAATAAGTCGAGAACTGTCCTACAATAATGACCGGCGTGGCTTCCTGACTGGTGATATATTGATTCAATACCCATCCGGGACTATGGCTGACCGGTTGACACCTACAAATGGGCCTGGGCATTCTGCGAAAAGTGAATTCCTCTTCTTTGGTCCCGGTATCCGTATCCCAAGACTCGCCAGGCAAATCGACCAAATTAAGAAGGGAAGCGAAGCCCTGATCTTCACCACCTCCAGATTTGAAGACCCCGCCTTCAAGAACTACCCCGACCTGTCCGGATCAACGGCGAACCTAACGAACGAACTAAAGAAATTCGGCTTCAACGTCAAAACCATCCTCGATCCAACCAGGGCGGAGATGAAAGCGGCTCTGCTGAAAGCAACCAAGGAGAATAACGATCCTAGTAGCCAGTTCCTGCTGATGTTCAATACCTATAAAATTGGTGATGACATCATTGCTTCTGATTCAAAATACGGCGACCCCGCCACCTACCTGAGTGGCAGAGAAGTGGAGGCCTACCAGAATAGAATGGTCAATGTGCAGCACATGCTAGTACTGGACAATTATATGGATGTCCCCTTGCCAAGCGGTACCAACCAACAAAACACAGCTCAGAATTCTCCTGAATCGGCGATTTCACTGGCCAATTCCGGCGTAACGAAGGGGGAACTCGGGATGGGAATTAGCTACCGGCCCACTTTGGAGGTAGCAGTAACCAATCCCGGTACGATGGTCTTTTCCGTCTGTATCGATTCGTACGGACGGGTCACCAATGCTAAGCTTGACCCGGAGCAGAGCGGTGAATTTGAATACCAACAGATAGAACTGGTAGGACAAAATGCCGGTGAATGGCGTTTTGATATTAGTCCGAAAGGCCAACCTGAACGGCAATGTGGGGAGGTTAGCTTTGTGTTTAAGTAATAGTCCCGAAGGGACGTCTATCGTAGTGAGGGGTGACCGCTGGGCCGTAGGCCCGAGGGAACCCCTCACGCGCGCGCGTTGGGCCTCAGTCCCTGGGATCCCCCACTAGTGCGTAGGCCCGAGGTCCAAGCGAACGCCTCACGCACGCACGCTGGCGGAGTCTCCCGCTCGTAGCCGAGGGGTTCCCTCGTTGGCGTTGCCAACTCCGTCACCCCTCGATACGGTAGACGTCCCTTCGGGACTTTGTAGCTGGGGATAATCTACGTCGCCGTTTACGACGTTTTCTTGTCAGAGAGGGCTGCAAACCGTACTGAGGCAGGGGCTCCGAAAGCAGATTATGGCTAGGAGGTAGATTTGGGAATAGGTATTCCTCTTGGTAAGTATCAATGCCGAAAGCATGTAGTAGTTTCATGAATTCATCCTGAAAGGATAAGAGGTTTTCTGCTTCGTTGTGATGGTCCTTCTGTCGACGGATGTATTTTTCAATTCCGCTTAAATGGCGGTAGTCTGCCGAGAATACCGCGTACCCATCCTGCCACTCGAACCATTCGTATTGTGGTCCTTTCTTTTTGATCCAGGCGCTGGATACGGATTTGGCCGATTGAACAATTTGGGCAATGGTCTTTGTTCTGGGAATACTGTGTAGTAGGTGCACATGGTCTTTTGTTCCGTTTATAATAATAACCTTGCAACCGTGTTTTTGTAATTCAGCAGATAGGATGTTGTGTAACTCGGGTTCTATTTCTTCATCGATAAAAGGTTGGCGATATTTTGTACCGAAGATGGTGTGCACGATGATGCGGTCAAATGATTGGGGCATAGCTTGTGGGTTTTTATAAAAGTAGGTAAAAAAAACAATTAAACACAATAAGTGTTTAATTTACCAGTCC
>JBLHRW010000173.1:0-9758 GCA_047626445.1 Neolewinella sp. | reverse complement strand
TGCCGCCTGGCGAGACGCTTACACCGGAGCTTAGCCGTAGCTAAGTGAGGAGGTAAGCAACGCTGCCAAGCGGTAAAAGGCATCGCGGATAAGTGGTAAGAACTTAGATTACACTGTACTAGTGGTCTGTCAACATTAAATATTGGGGTAATCTGCGATGCCTGCACCACCAAGCAGCGCTCCCCGTTTCTGGCCGCCAGATTATTGCCCATCAGACGGAGGAAAACATTGTCGTTTACCAGGCCTATAAGCCGGCTATTGCCGACTACGCAGTGGCGCATCAGCAGCTGGGTGGACCGGCTTTCAGCTATCAGCGCATGTCATGGATCAAACCCAATTTCCTGTGGATGATGTACCGCTGTGGGTGGGCGAAAAAACAGGATCAAGAGCGTTTGGAAGTTCCTTCAGAGACGTTTTTACATCCATCCAGGGCGTTGAATATTGGTTTGGGCCAGGATGGTCTTTAGGCGGGGTCGCAGGTGCCAGGAAGGTTGATAAAGCAAGGTTGTTGAACAGCCTGGATTTTGTTTTTTTGAATTCCCATCTAACAACCAGATTATACGGCGTGGTGGCATTCTGCCATCACGCGTTCTCTAACGCTTATTGCGTATAGTTGTCAATCAGTTTTTCAGCCTCCAAAGGATGCAGCAAATCTTTGTATCTTAACCGTGACTTCTCATGGATAATTCGCTGTTTCCGCAGACACTCCTCAAAGCGTCCCTAATACCCTTAGGGACGCCGTATAAATAACTTACTGGTTTTTGACCTGACGCTTTTGTTCTCACCGGATGTACAAATCCTTTGCATAGCCTCAGTTACGGAAATGATTTTTAAATTTGGCGAGGGCAAAATAAGGCGGTCAAAAGCCGCAAGTTATTTATACGGCGTTCCATAATAGCGTTTAATTTCAGTCTAACATGCCCCATAGTATGAAACGTGTCATTATTGACACCGATGCCGATATCGATGATTGGATGGCCACCCTATTTCTCCTCAATCATCCGGATATTCAAGTGGAAGGTATTTCCGTGGTAGGTACTGGCGCCTGCCATCTCGGCCCAGGCACGCAGAATATGCTTGATCTGCTACAATTAGCAGGGCATCCAGACATACCCGTAGCGATGGGCTTTGACCAGCCCATCAGGTACAAGCATGAATTTCCCGCATCCGTCCGCGAACCCGTTGATCAGGTCTTCGGCATAGAACTGCCGCACAACCCCAACCCGCCTTTGCTAAGTGCCGTTGACTTTCTGTACGAAAAGCTGACGAACACGATGGAGAAGCTCTCCATTCTGGCCATTGGCCCCCTTACCAATCTGGGTCCTTTGCTCAAAGAACATCCGGACATCATTACTACCAACTCCGACCGTTGTGGTCAGATCATCACTCGTGATTCCGGCCCTACTACCAAGGTGTTCTTTAGCACCAATGCCCTGGCTTACGAGGACCTTTTCCTCGCTACGCTCAACCAGGCAAAAACGCCCCGGGATTACATCAGTTTTGTCCTCGACGGGGAATTAGTAGAAATCCGTGATGAATCTCCCCAAACGCTGCTCGTGGACTACCTACACCGAACGGATGTGGGAAATACAAGGTAGGAGATTCCTTTTATCATTATTTCGAGCCGGCAAAATTCACTTGCATCGGTGCGCCCCTCGCACTGGTTGTCGCTAATGATCACGTCAAGGCGCGAGATATCGCCATTTACGTACGTAACAACTGCATCGACTGGGATTTGGATACCCCGGAATTCTTCCAGGAAGCGCTTAGAAATAAGCACTTTTCCCCACAGAATCCGGATTCCAGTCGTGGAATGACGCACCTGGAAGACATTACCCGGCCGGGTACGGCTGCCGCTGGCAGCAATGGACGCATAGTTGAGGGAGAACATGCCACCGGCTACCAGAATCACTTTTACATGGAAACAATGAATACGGTGGCCGTTCCGGATGAGAATAAATCGATAATTCTATACACGGCTACCCAGAATTTGGCGGATAATCAGTCTGTGGCGGCCAATGCGCTGGGCATACGCGCTAATAAGGTAAAGGTTACGCTCCCCTGCGAAGGTGGCGGGTTTGGCGGCCGCCAGACACGTTCACGTTTCAACTCCACAGCAAGCGCCATCGCGGCCTGGAAACTCAACCGCCCCGTACACCTGAACATGGACCGGGAGACCAATTTCATCATGTGCGGCAACCGGCATCCCTTTGCGGGCAAATATCGCAGCAGCTGCGATACTGATGGAAAAATCACAGCCCTGGAAATCAATTACTTCTCCAATAGCGGTAACACCTATGATATGTCCTTTCCGGTATTGGACCTAGCCGTTATGTCAGCAGATAATGTTTACATCATACCCAATTTCAAGGTAACTGGCGAAGTCGTTCGGACGAATGAGATCTCCAATACGGCCTTTCGCTCCTTCGGTATGGTGCAGGGCATCAATATTCTGGAAGAGGCCATAGAACACACCGCCTTCAAAGCCGGCATCGACCCGGAAACTTTGCGAGAGAAGAACTTCTACCGTACGGGGACCACGGAATGGACCGAATTCAAAATTACGGAGCAGACCTTAGGCGCACTGGAAGTTTTCAGGATGGACAAGAAAATGATCGCTCAGCTGAAGACGATCAAGGGAAACCTGTATAAGGACGCCCCTTTTTCTATTTCACCTATGCCGCTGCGGCCAGTGAAGTCGAAGTGGATATCCTGACAGGGGAGTTCACCATCATCCAGTCGGACCTTCTTTTCGACGAGGGAAAAAGCCTAAATCCATTGATCGACGTTGGACAGATCGAAGGAGGCTTTATCCAGGGCGTAGGTTACGTTACGACGGAAGAACTGCTAAAACAGCAGGACGGGGAGGCGAAAATTCCCGGCGTTCCAAACGGGGCCATCACCTCGGTAAATACCTGGAAGTACAAGCCGCCGGGCGCCAAGACCATTCCCCAGCAATTCAACGTGCATATTTTTGACAATAGTGGCATGGAGCGCAACAACAGTAAAAATCCGCACCTAAGGGACGCCGTCAAGTCTTCCAAAGGAATCGGGGAGCCGCCATTGGTGTTGGGCAATACCGTCTTTTTTGCGATCAAACGTGCTATTTTTGCTTTTTACGAGCAGCAGGGGCACGAGGGTTGGTGCGACATGACGGCCCCGGCCACCGTTGCGAAGATTCAGTCTGCCTGTCAGGTGGCGATCAAGCAGGAAGATTTGGTGCTGTAATGCTCCATTGACTTTTCTTGCCGCGCCAGCCGCTTCAACGGGGAGAGTAGATATTAACTATTCTGCCTGTTTTCAGGGCGACGGTGCGCGGGTGCAAAGGGCAGATAGCGAAGCAGGGACGGGTCCGGCTTGCCCCGAAGGCCATCGGGTAGCTGCGGCTGCAACGGTGATGCCCCTGCTCCTTTTACCTTTCCAATGCACCTGCCCCGATAGCTACCGGGGCGCCCCATTTCTTCATTTCTGTTAAACACTTTATTTATGAAAAAGGAAAAAGTACTCTTCGTTCACGACGCAGCCATAGATGAATTTATGGCTGCCATCCTGCTCACCACCATGGAGGAGGTAGATTACCTCGGTTCGGTGATCATGAATGCCGATTGCATTTATAACTATGCCATGAATGCACAATGGAAAATCCAGGAACATTTAAAGATAGATCAACGGCAAAATCCCATCCTCCTGAGCCGCGCCCGCCAGTGGAATCCTTTCCCCTGGGCCTACCGGGGCGATTGCATCAAGGAAAACAACATCGATTGCCTGAAAGACCTGGACAATAACCCCGCCTGGCCGGTTTATCCCGACGGGGATGAATTCATCGTTAGTCAACTCCAGGCAGCCCTCGACTGCGGGGAGCAGATCACCATGCTGATCAACTGCCCACTGACACCGCTGTATAATATCCTCAAGGAACAACCGGCACTCGCCGGCGCGATCGCGCGAGTGATCTGGATGGGGGGGGCGATCTACGTAGGCGGCAACCTGGACCCCACGACCATTCCGCCAGAAGTAGCCAACCCCAAAGCGGAATGGAATGCGTTCTGTGATCCATATGCTATCGACTGGGTCTTCAAAAATACCGATTTCCCGATCACCCTGTTTCCTTTAGACGTAACAAACCAGGCTACAATCACCACCGGATTCATGGCCAACTTAGCGTTTCAGAGTAGGAAATACCCTTATTCGGAACTCGCCTGGCAGAGCTATGAAATCGTGGCCAGCGAAGCTTTTTATGACATGTGGGACGTGGTGACGACCTGCTACATTCCACATCCGGAATTATTCGCAGCACCAAGCCAACTTAAGCTCTCCGTCGTAACCGAAGGTTACTGGCAAGGCACCCTATTTGAGGACAATGAGGGGCGTGCGGTAGACGTGGTACTGGACCTGGTGGATGCGAAAGGTTTTTATGGATATGTTTTGACGCAGTTTCGGCGGTAAGGAGTTAGCGCAAGTAAGAGGCTCCATCCTGGCCCAACCCCTGATTTGATGACTATTAGCGTATAACCTCTGGCATGAAGCGAAGGGCTTAGGTTGACGTGCAACGTCCGGACCTATGGGTTAGCTCCAGCTAAACCTTACCAATTGATTTGTTCAATTTGTTACCCACACGCCGCTCGAGTCGGAGAATAAATTATCTTGAGTATCAAAACCAATATTTCATGTACCGTCTCCTCCTCACCCTGCTCTTAGGACCCCTGCTCTGTACCTGCGACCCCGCCCCCCAAAACACCTTTGCTCCCCTACCCTTAGCAGCCGTTAAAGCCAGCCTCGCTGCCCACAAAATACCGGCCATCACCACCCGCCGTTTCAAGCAGCGCGACCTGCGGCCACTCATCAACAACCTACCCGAGACCTTCACGGTAGACACTGCCAGCCGCTCCGTAGAGGACCGGCCACTGTGGCGGGTGGTCTGGGGAGACGGTGGCACCGAAGTCCTGCTCTGGAGCCAGATGCACGGCGACGAACCGACTGCCACCGCCGCCCTGTTCGACCTCTTCTCCTGGCTGGAGGGCAGTGGGGATGGGCTGGACTCCGTCCGCCAGACCCTGCGCGACAGTCTTCACCTTACCTTTTTACCGATGCTGAACCCGGACGGTGCCGAAGTTTACCAGCGCCGCAACGCCCTTGGCATTGATCTCAACCGGGACGCGCTGCGGCAGACCAGCCCCGAGGCCCGTCTCCTGAAGGGCGAACGCGACCGGCTCGACGCTGCCTGGGGATTTAACCTACACGACCAAAGCACCTACTACAGCGCCGGCTTCCCCGCCGAGCGCGGCTGCGTCGCTTCCATCCTCGCCCCCGCCTACGACTGGGAGAAAACCGTAAACGGCCAACGGGAAGACGCCATGCAAATGATCGCCCTGATGAACGCCGTTTGGCAAACCGAGGTGCCCGGCCAGATCGGTCGGTACAACGATGATTTTGAGCCCCGCGCCTTCGGCGACAACCTCCAAAAATGGGGCACCCGGACGATCCTGATCGAGTCTGGCGGCTACGCCAACGACCCGGAGAAGCAGGAGATTCGCCGGCTTAATGTCATGGGCCTTATTGCCGGCCTTTACGGCATCGCTACTGACGGGCAGGAAGCTTATTCCGTCGCTGATTACTGGGCGATCCCGGAGAATCAATCCAATGGGATGCACGACCTGAAAATCGTAGGAGGCACACTTATTCGCCCGGACGGAGAATACCTGCTAGACATCGGTTTCCGCAGGAGCGAACGCAGCCTGCCGCCGGACTACCGAAAATACAGCTCCCGAGCCTACGTGAGCGACATGGGCGACCTCCATACTTTCGGCGCCTTTGAAACCGTAGATGCCGATGGTTTAAAAATCTATCCCGGAAAAGTGCTGGAGGGAAGAATGAACAGTCTGCAAATCCTGCAACTCGATGCGAATGACCTCTATCGGCAGGGGATTACTGCCGTGGTGGGCGATCATCCGATGCCCAATCACCCCGCCCGGGAAAAACTCCGTATTCTGCCACCCGGAGGGAAGGCTTCAGCGCGGGTCAAGCCCGGCGAGTCCGTTGACCTGGTCCTCTACCGGGGCGACCAGCTGGTGGGCGTGGTGGTGGAAGGGCGCTATTGGGGTCTGGAATAAATACGCATTTAGGCGCGGCCGCAGGTGCACTAAATTGGTAAAAGGAGCAGGGTAAGAACGTCGTTGTCTCGGTGGGTGCGCGGCCGCGTGGCTCTGATGATTGTTCACATTGCCGCGTGCCAAGTTCATATATTCATAGCGCGACGTGACCGCTCGCCGTCGGAGACGGTATCGTCCAGCGCGATACTCCCTGACTATATGACTTTGTGACTATATGACTCCCTTACTTTATTACCTTCGCCCCATGAAAATCTCCGCCATAGTTGCCACCGACCGCAAGGGTACCATCGGAAAAGATGGGAACATCCCCTGGTACCTGCCGGCCGACCTGAAATTTTTCAAGCGTACGACGCTCGGACACCCCGTCATCATGGGCCGCAAGACCTTTGCCAGCATTGGCCGGCCGCTGCCTAAGCGGACGAACGTGGTGCTGACCAGGGATCCTTTTTACATGGCTACCGGGGTCGTAGTAGTGCATAGTTTGGAGGAGGCACTAGGCCACGCTTCTGTCACTGAGGTAGAGACCGCCTTCATCATCGGCGGCGGACAACTGTACGAACAGAGCCTGGACCTGGTCTCCACCGTTTACCTCACCATCGTGGATGCGGAAATTGAAGATGGCGACGCCTTCTTCCCGAAGCTTGACCCGGCGGTATGGCAGGAGGTCTGGAGTGAGGGGCACCAGCCAGAGGGGAAGAATGAGCTGGCTTATCGGTTTTCTCGGTGGGAACGTCGGAGGTAACCACTAAGGCATTAAGACACTAAGGGCTACACTAAGAAGAAGAAGAAGAAGAAGAAGGGAGGCGTCGGAGGTAACCACTAAGGCATTAAGACACTAAGGGCTACACTAAGAAGAAGAAGAAGGGAGGCGTCGGAGGTAACCACTAAGGCATTAAGACACTAAGGGCTACACTAAGAAGAAGAAGAAGAAGGGAGGCGTCGGAGGTAACCACTAAGGCATTAAGACACTAAGGGCTACACTAAGAAGAAGTAAGGGTGGCTAAAGGTCAAATCGGCTACTTCTAATCAGGTAATTTCTATGGAAATACCAGAGTAGTTCATGCCTGATTATGCGATATGAATAAGGCATATCGCCTCTCTACCTGAGCAAAGGCCAGTCCCTTATTTTTTTCTCAGTGCCTTAATGTCTTAGTGGTAAATTGAGCTGTCGTCTTGCATTTTCAATGTCCAGAGCATACCTTTGTTTAAAATATAAACTAACTATGTCATCAACCTCTCACCTCCACCAGATTTACCGCCCTGATTTCGGGATGTTGACCGATCTGTATCAGCTAACCATGGCGGCGGGATACTACGATCAGAAGATCCACGAGCGGAAGGCCATCTTCCATTTGTTTTACCGCAAGGCACCGTTTGGAGGGGATTTTGCTTTATCAGCGGGTTTGGCGCTGGCCATTGACATCGTTAAAGGGTTAAAATTTAGTGCTGATGATGTACAGTACCTCGGCCGGCTCAAAGGAGCCAACGGTAACCCGTTGTTTAAAGAACCGTTCCTAAATTATCTGCAGCGGATGAAATTCACCGGCACCATCCATGCTATTCCCGAAGGAGAGATCGTGCTGCCGCACGAACCACTGCTCCGCATCGAGGCGAACCTGATCGAGGCACAGCTACTGGAAACAGCGCTACTAACCGTGATGAACTTCAGTACACTGATCGCGACCAAGGCTGCCCGCATCAAGGAGGCTGCGGGCGAGGATACGGTACTTGAGTTTGGCCTGCGCAGAGCGCAGGGTATTGACGGCGGACTGACCGCAAGCCGGTCGGCGTACATCGGCGGTTGTGACGCGACGTCCAACGTATGGGCCGGCCGGTACTACGATATCCCCGTCAGGGGTACCCATGCGCACAGCTGGGTGATGGTCTTCCCCCGGGAGATCGAAGCCTTTGAAGCCTACGCAGCTGCGATGCCTAACAACTGTACCTTCCTGGTCGATACCTACGATACCGAAGAAGGGGTGCATAACGCCGTTAAGATGGGCAATCAATTGCGGGAGCGTGGGCATGAGATGTTGGGCATCCGACTAGACAGCGGTGACCTGGCGGAATTATCCATTCTCTCCCGAAAAATTCTGGACGAAAGCGGTTTCTCACAGGCGAAGATCGTTGCCTCCGACAGCCTGGACGAGTACGCCATCAAGGATCTCAAAGCACGTGGCGCCAGAATTGACGTCTGGGGCATCGGCACCCGACTAGCGACAGCGCACGACCAGCCGGCACTAGGAGGGGTTTACAAACTGGCCGCCATCCAGAACGAGCAAGGAGAATGGGAGCCACGCATCAAGCGGTCCGAAACGCCGATCAAGACGAGTAACCCCGGCAAACTGAACGTACGGGTATTCCACTTTCAGGAAAAGGGCGTCGATGCTCCTGCGGGCAGGGTTATCTACAATGAATTTGACGGAAACGACATGGCCAGCTACACCAATGATCTTGGTGACCAGCACCCGCTCCAACATTATCCTGACATCAGGGAAATGGATCTGTTGCAACCCGTCTTTGAAAATGGGGAGATGGTCCTTGCGCTACCAACCCTGCAAAGCACCCGCGACCGCGCCCTGAACAACTGGCGTAGATGGTCTCAAGGACTAGAAGGCACCAAGTTCGACACCCAACTGGAAAGTCGGCTTTATGATCTTAAAACGAGCCTTTTGGCAGAAGTAATTGACTAGTTGCTTCAGGATCGATTCATAGTAATTCCCCTTTTTACCCTTTAGTGCCCGAGTGCACTATATCTTTGCTTAATCCTAAAGGCAACGTATGTACACTTACGAATATCCCCGTCCCTCCGTTACAGTCGACATCGTAGTTTTCGGCTACGACGGCGGCAAGCAATTGAAGATGCTGTTAATCCAGCGCGGAAGCGACCCCTATAAAGGCAGCTGGGCGCTTCCTGGTGGATTCGTCGATATGGGCGAAACCCTCGAACGTGCAGCGCTGCGTGAACTCGAAGAAGAGACTGGCGTGAAGGATTTGTTCCTCGAACAACTTTACACCTACGGTGCCCCTGAACGGGACCCCCGTGGGCGCGTCATCTCCGTTGCCTATTTCGCCTTGGTCAACCTGCAGGACCACCCCGCCGTTGCCTCGTCTGATGCAGATAAAGCCGAATGGTTCCTGCTCGATGAGCTTCCGGAGCTGGCCTTTGACCACAGCGAGATCATCGCCATGGCCAACAGCCGCCTGAGTGCCAAGGTGCGCTATCAGCCGATCGGCTTTGAGCTGTTGCCGGAGGAATTCACCCTGGGCCAATTGCAGCAGTTGTACGAAACGGTGCTCAACGTCGAAGCCTTCAACAAGCGAAACTTCCGGACCCGCATTTTGCGGACGGGTATTTTGGAAGAGGTTGGTCGCCAGCAGAATGTTGCGCACCGGCCGGCGGTGCTTTATAAGTTTAATCAGGATACTTATAAAGACCTCGCTAAACGACGGGATAGTGGGGTGCTGCGACGGGCTTTGGACTTTGAGATATAGTTTTTTTTCACCACTAAGGCATTAAGACACTAAGGGCAACCGTTAAGGGCATTTAGGCATTAAGGGGCAGGTGTTATCAGGGCTGCTTCGCAGCGGTTTTCACCACTAAGGGACGCGAATTAAATAAAACGTGTTTCTTGACCTGACGCTTTT
>JBLHRW010000172.1:0-9761 GCA_047626445.1 Neolewinella sp. | reverse complement strand
GACGCCCAGCAAGCAGACCTCCCCCCCTTTTACTTCTGGTAAACCCGCACATAATCCAGTAGCAGATTAGCCGGAAAATCTTCGATATCGTACCCCGTTGACTTGGCACCACGTTGCCCGCCTACCGACAGGTTTACAACAAGGTAAAAAGGCCAGTTGAAAGGCCAGCCCTTGATACCTTGACCAGGTAGAGGCGCATAGGTCCAGAAGGGAACTCCATCAGCGGAAAAAGTCATCAGGTCATCCGTCCACTCCACGCTATATACATGGAAAGCATCGGTGGCACCTTCAACGATGGTAGCTCCTCCAAGCTGACCTTTGCCGTGCCAGTAGTTAGCGGGGGTTTGTACCGCTGCTCCGATGGCGGTGGGAATTTTACCGTAATGTTCCACGATGTCTACTTCGCCGGCATTCGGCCAGCCCATCTTGGTCACCGTATCGCCGACCATCCAGATGGCGGAACGTAAGCCTTTTCCGGGAGGGAATCTCGCCCGGAACTCAAAGTACCCCTTTTCAAAGGTTGCTTTGTGCTTCGTCACCAAACGGGTGCTGGTAAAAGGGTTTCGAGGATCATCTACTTTTTTGGCCGTGATGCGCAAGAAACCGTTTTCCACTCCGACGTTGCCGGGGTCTCCATCAGTATACATCTGAACTTCTTTGGCCGTCCAGCCGTGGCCGCCAGACTGGTACCCCCAGCGGGTAGAATCCGGCATCGTGCCTTCATTGAACTCGTCATTCCAAACCAGGTCGTAACCCTCAGGCACGAAAGATTGTCCTTCCGTACTGACCGGGGTGATTTCGGCCATAGCGGAAGTACCGTCATTTTTGCAGCTGGTGAAGCCAAAAGCAAAGCAGAGAATTAGTAAGTAGATCGATGTTTTCATTGTATTTATTGGATTGCCATTGCAAAGGTAGTAATGTCGTTGCGAGTAGCGTAGTTTTGTCTTCCGACAATTGTAAATTCTACCACCGATCAAAATTCTCCTCCTCACTCCCTGGTTCCCGAACCGTGTGCACACACAGGACGGTAACTTCGTGCGGCGGTTTGCGGAATTATTGTCCCTACACCATCAGGTTACGGTCCTTCACGTTACGCCAGATCCTGAATTGCACGGATGGACGGTGGAGTGCGTGCAAAGCAAAGAAGCTTACGGCAGCTTGCTCACTGCTTATTATGCGGGCGACGGCGCGCGGGTGCAAAGATTGGTAAATAGAAGCAGGGCCTGGACGGCGGTACGACGGGCTTACCGGGGGACACCTGACCTCATCCACGCCCACGTCCTGATCGACGGCGGCATCGTCGCCATGCGCATGGCCCGCCAACTCGGGGTACCCTTCGTCGTCTCCTGTCATTCCAGTCGCTACCTGGAGGGGGAAACCTGGCGGGATCGTCCGTTGGATTACTGGCTGGCCCGCAGGGCCGCCGGCAGGGCAAATGCCCTACTCCCGGTCAGCACCGCACTGGCCAACGCCCTACATGCCGCAGGGATGGAAGCCCGCTTCAAAGTCATCCCTAACCTGGTAGACCGTATACATTTCACACCACCCGACCAGCGGCCACCCCAACAAGGATTCCGCCTGTTGCACCTGTCCGACTTCAGCCGGCAAAAACGACTCGATATACTCTTAGTAGCCTTTAACCTGGCCTGGCAAAAAAACAGTACCCTACACCTGACCATTGCTGGAAACGGGAATCCGACCCTGGTTAAGGAACTCCTCATCAGATACCCCGAGGCAGCTACGGCCATCACCCTGGAAGGGGAATTGAGCCGAGAAGCCGTTGCTCAACGGATGGGGGAACACGACCTGTTCGTGCTGGCCTCTGAAGTAGAAACCCAGGGCATCGTGCTTACCGAAGCGCTCTGCTGTGGCCTGCCCGTGGTAACGACTAACTGCGGTGGCCCGACCGACCTGGGTTTATCGGCGGAAGACGGTACCATCGTCCCCGTCAACGATCCCCGGGCGCTCGCCGCAGCCATCCTGGAATGGGCAAACGCAGGCACCGCCAGTTTATCCGAACGGCAGGAACGCCACCTGCGCTACGTGGAAAGAGGTACCCCGCTACAAATCCAACAACAACTGGACGAGATATACCAGGAAGCACTCGCCGCCGTAAAACCCCGTCGCTAATGTGTGGAATCTACGGCATCGTACAGCCCGGCGCCAAAGCCGATGACCTCCGCCCAATGGGCGAAGCCGCCAACCAGGTGCAGGCCCATCGGGGCCCTGACCAAACGGGGAGCACCGGAGACAACGGTTGGTTCCTGGCTCACCGCCGCCTCTCCATCTACGACGTCTCCGAGAGCGGCCGCCAGCCGCTGCAGTATGCCGATCGACTGACGATTGTCTTCAACGGCGCCATCTATAATTTTCCGGAGCTCCGCACGGAACTCAAGGCGAAGGGCTTTGCCTTCCACACCAATACTGACACCGAAGTCATCCTGGCCGCCTGGCTGGCCTGGGGACCAGCCTGCTTCGCACGTTTCAACGGCATGTGGGCCCTGGCCATCATTGACCACCAGGAGCAGAAACTTATCCTTAGCCGGGATCGCATCGGGATCAAACCACTTTACCTACACCAGACGCCGGGTCTACTGGCATTTGCCTCTGAACCGCGCGCACTTCGTGAAACGGTGGCCAGGGGATCAGGCCTCCACCAGGAAGTCGCCCGGGATTTCCTGGTGCACGGCTGGCAAGATCACCGGCCGGAAGCCATCTGGGCGGGCATCCGCCAATTTCCGGCGGGGCACTACGCCGTTTGCCCACTAGCTACGCCAGACAAGCTTACGTTCACCTCTTTCTACCAGCTGCCCACCGCTACGGTCTCCGCCCCCTATCCAGCGCTACAGGAGGAGTTCCGGGAGTTGCTGACGGATGCTGTCCGCCTGCGAACCCGGTCTGACGTAGGTAGTGGGTTGACCCTCTCGGGAGGCATCGACAGCAGTTCGATCGCGGCGGTGATGGGACCGGGCCACCGATCTTATTCGGCCCTGTTTCCCGGCACGCCCTACGACGAATCACGCTTCGTCGCCGCAGTCATCCGCGATACCGGCCTAACCAACTACCCATTGCTCCCTACCTGGGATGATTTTCTTGAGAACTACGAAGCCTGCGCGCTGGGTCAGGATCAACCGCTGGCTTCCGCCGCCGTGGTCATCCATTACCGGTTGATGCAACTGGTGCAGGCTACCGGCGAAACAGTCATCCTCAACGGGCAGGGCGCCGATGAGATCGGTGCTGGCTATGATAAATTTTACGCGTCCTACCTCCGGGAGATGCGGGCGCAGGGTTTGCTTACTGGTGGCCAGGCCGCCTGGCAAATTGCTAAAAACTATCGGTTGGCCCCCGACAAACTCAGTGCCCGGCTGCAACGCAGGTTTGGCAACCTTGCTCTTGAAACCTTCCTTGCACCTGCGTTCTCGCCACCTTCTTCCTTCCTTCGGCATGCGGACAAAGACGTACTCTCCACCTCCATCAACCTACTAACCCAAGTGGGCCTTCCTGTCCTCCTGCGCCACGAAGACCGCAGCGCGATGGCCTGCGGCATCGAAAGCAGACCGCCCTTCCTAGACTACCGGATCGTTGATTTCCTCCTCTCCGCCCCGACGGAATTCAAACTCCACAACGGCGTCCGTAAAGCCGGCATCCGGGAAAGCCTGAAGGCGCTGCTCCCTCCGGAAGTCTATGCCCGCAAGCGCAAACTCGGCTTTGCCACCCCCCAACAACGCTGGTTGGAAGAACACACTGATTTCTTCCTGGCAGAGATCAACACTTACCTCAAGCGCCCTGACGCGCTGCTGCGCCCGGAATGTTCCCCCTTCGCCAAGCGGGTGCTCGAACGGCGGCAAACCCGCCACTACCCGCTGGTTTGGCGATGGTGGGCCTGGGCGGTGTTTCGCAGAAAATAGTTTCTTTCCTGCGGAGTAGTAAGTTAATGCTCCGTTGGGCTTAAATTCACTCTCTGCGAAAGGAAATAGCTTCCGTTATTTAGTAGCCACTAATGGTTTACAGTCAAGGTCATTAGCTGCCAGATAAATGAGGTCCAAAAACGCGCAGCGTTTTCAAGAGTTCCCTCCACCGTGGGAAGGGCTAGAGAGGAGGTTTCCTACCGGAAATTTCTGACACTGGCCATTACCCCACCAATCAAGACCGCCGCAGGTAGCAGCGCAGCTAATCAAAAATCACCCCTCAAGAATCGAGCATCCCATGCGTCTCCCCCGCCACATCCTCCCCTACGGCCCCGACGCCCTGCTCCTCAACTGGGAACAGCGGATCACGCCAGGCATCAGCACCAGTGTGCATGCCTACGCCGCAGCACTCCTGGCGCACCCGGCTGTTTTGGAGTGTGTCCCGGCTTATGCTTCTCTGATGGTACGTTTTGCGCCACCGAAGATTAGTGCCTACCAGCTGCGGGAATTCATCTTTGAGCTTCGCCCCTCTGCTGCCAGACCACAGACCTCAGTAATTCATGACCTCCCGGTATTATACGACGGCCCCGACCTTGAGTTCATTTTCAGAAAACTCAGCCTGAGTAAAAAAGACCTCATTTCCCTTCATTCTGCGCCTGATTACCTGGTGTACCAGGTTGGTTTTCAGCCGGGTTTTGCTTTTCTGGGGGATACTTCCGAAGCGCTGGCAATTGAACGAAGGGAGAGTCCCCGGGCAAAAGTACCAGCGGGTTCCGTGGGCTTGGCCGGACGACAGACCGGCGTTTACCCCACCGATGGGCCGGGCGGCTGGCAGTTGATCGGTCGTTGCCCGTGGCCGTTGATCCGTCCGGGGCCAAGCCCAACGAGGCTTCAGGCCGGGGACCGGGTCAGCTTCCGGCCAGTCTCTCCCGTTGAATTCGCTAATCTTGTTAAATCCCCCGCACCATGGCCGGAACGTTAACCATACGATGCCTCCGACCCGGAGGTGGCGCTTTTGTAGTAGATGGTGGCCGCCCTGGTTATCGGGCCCAGGGCATCGCAAGTGGGGGTGCCGCCGACCTCCGCGCGCAAAGCGCTGCCAACCGTCTATTGGGCCAACCAACCCGTTCCACCTGCCTCGAATTCACCTTGGTCGGTGGCCATTGGTTATTGAGCGGGAAGGGACAATTTGTCTTAACCGGAGCCGACATGACCTGGCGGCTAAACGGCCGTTTACTGGAATCCTACACCGTTCATTACCTCGACGGCGACGGATTGCTGACCGGAACAATGGCGTTGAGGGGCCTACGCGGCTACCTTGCCATTTTGGGAGATTGGGACCTGCCCAAAATGCTGGGCAGCGCCGAAGGCGGGTTACCGGGCATACCGGCTGTTTCCGCTGACTGGACGACCTCCGTCCGGTGGAAGAACGAAGCCCGCTATCAGGCAGACTTCGACGTGCACCTACATTTCCCCACCGCGCCGCAGGTACTGTCCGTTGCTCCGGGACCGGAATGGGACTGGTTGACGGCAGCACAACAAGTTACCATCCTAAAAGAGGTTTATTTGGTCAGCCCGGACAGCAGTCGCCAGGGTATTCGGCTAACGAGCCGGCTCCCCGCCTGGCACCTGCCCTCGCTGATCAGTTCTCCGGTCCTTCCAGGCACCGTTCAGCTGACGTCGGCGGGACCGATTTTACTTGGCCCTGAGGCGCAGACCGTTGGCGGGTATCCCAGGATATTGCTGGCTAGCAACGTTGATAATTTTGCGGCGGCGTTTCAGGTAGGGATCGGAGGGGAGATTCGACTGGATTGACCCACTAATATGCGATGCCTTTTGGTGCTGAATTTCGTTAAAGAACTCCTTCCGTAGCTATGGCTATGCAAGGAATCCTTCGCCTCATTCAACACCAAAATTCATCAGCACCTTACCCACAAATTCAATTACGATTTACTTGTCCAATAAGTCTTATTTGTTAAAAACACCCGATCAACAGCTGTTGATCGGGTGGTAATTATACTCAGGTAACTTAGCGAATTAAGTGGAAAGGTTACCTCCACACTGCTATAAACTCAACATTTTGCATCCTGCGACCGCGCCCTTGTTAGTCTTGTAGTCTTGTAGGGCTGCCGCAGGTGGATGCTCGCTGTGCTCGTGCGCCTCTTATTAGTTTAGGAACGCCGTATAAATAACTTACGGCTTTTGACCGTCTTATTTTGCCCTCACCAAATTTAAAAATCATTTCCGTAACTGAGGCTATGCAAAGGATTTGTAAATTCGGTGAGAACAAAAGCGTCAGGTCAAGAAACACGTTTTATTTAATTCGCGTCCCTTAGTAGTCTGGTAGTCGGTAGCCCTACTAGATACAAGACTATTGACTAACCACGAACGCGGTCCGTCCGCGGGCAAGGCCATTCTCATCCGTCACGACCAGGAGGTAGAACCCTGGCTTGAGGTGCCGGACATCCCATGCGCCGCCCAGGCGGCCATAAGCTGTCGTCGCTAGTTGGCGGCCGTAGAGATCGGTGACCGTCAATAGGTCCGTCAGTTTGACGTCCCGGTTAGGCACGCTAATATTTAGCAGGCCATTACCAGGGTTTGGGTACACCCCAAGGCTAACTTCCTGTGCCCGTAAGCTCCGCACACCAGTTGGCAGGCCGGACTTTTCAATCCGATGATGGCTATTATTCGTAATTATCGGTTCATTGAAATCGAAGTAGATCGCTGCGGAGTTGAAGATATCATCACCGGGTGCCAGCCCCGCGTCATGCTCGATACTGAAACTGATCGCTCCCTGGCTCGCCGCCAGGTTGATGTTGCTATCTGGCAACATGATGTTGGCGAAGGTGAAGGTGACCACCCGGTGGGTGTCAATATCGATCGTGTACGGGTGGCTGAAACTGCCTGGTTTTAAAGTGGCCAAGTCAAGCGCCATGCTGATGGTATCCTTAATGATAACGTTGAAGGCAGTGTCCGTACCAGTATTCTGGAAACGGATGTTGTACTCCAAACGGGTACCCAGCGGGATATTGTCTTCAGCACCATGGCCTAGCGGATAGCCACGCTTATCGTTAGGGTCGTACGCACCTACGTTTTCACGACAAACAATCGCCTGAGCCGGTACACCGTTGCCCAATGCGAGCATATTGGCAAAGCCGGTAGTGAATCCTCCATCAGCGGGGACCACACAGCCCTCCGCCATAGCCGTTGGCGTATCGGAAGCCGGTGCATTTGGTTCCTGGTTGGTAATAATCTGATAGGTTTGCCCATTAGCAGGCAAGGTGACCGTGAATATTTCACCGGGAGCCAGCGCATCTCCAATAACAGGAACCGGCGTCATCATAATTCCATCTTCTACCACAACGTAGGCAAGAGGAATGCTCATTCCGGCCCCTCCTACATTACTGATGCTGAAGATCAGGTCGTCACCACTACAGTCAGGTGTATTTACGTTCACCATCGCACCATTCCAGTTATCAGGCGTGTTGCACACCTCGTCGGGGGTAATGGCTGCTTCGATGCAGTGAATCTGACCTAACTCGGCCTGACAACTGACGGTAAAGCTGAACCAGATACGTCCGTCGGCAAAAGGGGGTAGGTCCCCAAGATCAAAGGTAAACGTATTGCCATCCTGACTGGAGGGCGTGATATTGGCAACTACGTCGATCAGGAAATCATCCAACGTAACCGTCAGTTGAGCATCCTCTGCTGTCGCAGAGCCAAGGTTCTCGTAGGTTACGTAAGCAGCACCGGAGAAGCAACGACGCAGGAATGGCATAGTGATGGCGGTAGTCAACAAAGGACAATCCGTCAGCGCGGGGAGGAAAGCGTCGAGTTCCGTGGGGCTAGCCGCCGTCACGGCAGCTGTCGCCGGAGGCTCACAAGTACCAAAGGGCTGCGTGGGCTGAGTAATGGGGCGTACGGTGTAGGTGCCCACAACCACTTCGGTGCCGTAGCGACCGTCAGCATCGGTAATATCGTAGTACCGGGCGCCGGAGTCGACGCCTCTAATTTCTACAATGACGCCTGAGGCGGGTGTATCTCCGGCATCAAGGCCGCAATTCGCATCTACGTCAATGTATACGGTTCCGTTTAGCGTGGCACACTCCGGGTTTTCTTCCAGGATGGTGGTAAGCGTTAAGGTATCACACTGGCCAGCGACCTGCAGGATGTAAAGGCCGGGATCTTCCACACATATCCAACCGCCTTGTTCTGATACCGTTACGCTACCATCAGGTGCGGTCCAGATAAAGACGATGTCCGGACGCCAGTTATTAGGCTCGTCTGAAGTGACGTACATACAACGTTCAAAACCACATTCCATGGAGTCGATCATCTGAATCGAGTAGCCATCTCCTACGAAGGGCGACACCACCACGGCGACTCCGGTAATGGTGCAGTTCCCGTCGGTTGATGTACCGAATAATTCGTAGAACCCTGCTTCGCTTGCCTGAATGGTCGGCCCGTAGAGTGTATCAATACTTGGAGTGATCCATAAGTATTCGTACTGGTCAGTAGAATCGCCGGTAGAGATTTCCACCGGACCGCCATCACATGGCAGGTAGAAAGGAGCAAACCAATTGATCGTTGAATTACCGCTGCCGCCCAGGGCGGTCCAGCTCACCTCGGCCGTACAGCCGTTACTATCCGTTACCAACAGCGCGTAGGTTACTCCGGGAACCGGATTTTCAAACTGTTCGCTGGTGCTGACGATGTCTCCCTCCACGAAATAAACGTAGGTATACGGTTGTACACCTCCAAAAACTAGCGGGTTGAGGAAGTGTAGGGTATCATTGGCATTACAACTGCCGCCGATCTCTTGCAGGCTGAGTTGAATCGTTGACGATGACGCAATGTTGATCCCCTGAACACTTACGCAGTCGTCCGCATCCGTAAGGGTAAGCGAATAGACCCCAGGAGTGAGGCCGGTGATATTTTGTGTGGTAGCTCCGTTACTCCATTGGTAGGTAAACGGTGCCGTACCAATAGGTTCGGCGTTGACAAATCCATCCTCAGAGCCGTTGCAGGTAAGGTCTTCAGCAGTTAATACCGCCGAACAATTGCCACCGTTGCCGCAATTCGGATCTGTTTCAATAGTAAACACGATATCCAGAACACAATCTCTGGCATCGTTGACTACCGCCACATAAGTACCGCCAGGCAGTCCTCCAAAACTTCCAAACTCGCCGTCTACGGTTATCTGGGCTATTTGATTTCCCGTTTGGTTCACTAATTCGATTTGGTATGGAGCAGCACCTCCCACCATTTGCAAAAATGCAGTGGCCTGACACAGCGTATCATTGAAAATCTCAACGGAACCGGCAAAGCCGAAGCATGGGTCCGTATTTCCGCAATCGGCAGGTCTGTCAACTACTAAGACAAACAAACAATTAGAGTTGTCGCTATCAATGAAATCAATAACCGTTGATTCTCCGAAAAAGGGTCCAGCTTGGAAAAGCTCATCCGTGTTGTAATCGCCCGTAAGCTGTAGGCTGGGGGCCACCCAGCCGGTATCGGCGCCAGTGCCTTCAACGTCGAACGTTATGAAATAGCCACCATTGGGACCACAGAAGACCGAATCGACCTGAACGTCAATAGCGCATTGCGCTGAGACCAGGCCGGCGAAGAGAAGTAATAGTGTAGTAAAATAAGTACGCATGGGGGAAATGATTTCAGTTTCAAAGAGCGAATTCCCTACCGGGGGATTCTATAACACTGCAATAATGAGGCTAACAGTCGCTAAAAGCAAGCCCAATAACCCCCTCTTGTTGAAGGGTAATGGCGCTGCCGCAGGTGTAGAATTCTGATTATAAGAGCAAAAACAGTACATTGCTTTATATTTTGTTGAAACTT
>JBLHRW010000171.1:0-9790 GCA_047626445.1 Neolewinella sp. | reverse complement strand
CGATCGTCTGGCCTTTGTATGGTTTTGCGCCCCAGGTGGTGGGGTATCCTTTGGCGGCCAGGAGGTCCTTGGCACCGTAGGGGATACCGTGCAACGGGCCACGGTATTTGCCGGCTGCGAGCTCGGCGTCCAGTTTGTCGGCTTGGGCCAGTGCGCGTTCTTCCGTCAGCGTAATTACGCAGTGAAGGGTGGAATCATGTTTTACCAACTGTTTAATGAAGGCCTCCGTTATCTGCCGGCAGCTCATTTTACGGTCCTTGATGATGTGGGCTAGTTGTGCAATAGTCATCCATTTCAACCAGCCTCCGTTTGCACAAAGCGGGTCATTCAGGGGAGGCGGGGCCGCAGGTGCAGAGACAGTTGAAGAAGCAGGCAATTGGTCTGCCCGGAGCACCGGGTTGAAGATAAGTGCAGGAGACAGGCTGTTGCCAATATCCGTCCGACCAAGTTTTTCTAATGTCTCCCGTTGCTCCTCCAGGCCAGAAAGCGCGAGGTCGATTTCATCGGCATCCCAAAAATCGAGGGCGAGGACTTTTGCAGCTGTTTCAATATCAGCCCGGTTAAGCGCCTCGTTGAGGGCCATGCCAGAAGCGACGAGCACAAAAGCCGCAAGGAAGAATGGTAAGTATTTGCGAATCATTACATTGAATTGAGTAGGGGCAGTAGTGGAGGTGGATCAAATATAATGAAGGCTGGTAAGTACTCGGTTGAGGGTGTCCCCACCCGAAAAATTTGGTCCGAAATGATGGTGCTTCGTGCTCGGGTGGGGACGCCCGTGACCGACCACTGCATTTAATACACCGCCGCGATAAGTTGAGCCTTCAATATATAGAAAACTACATCTGTAGCCTATCTTTACCCTACCTGTACACTGCTCTACATGAAAGGCGTGACGACAATCAAAGTTACGTGAAAAATACACTGCCTCCTTGATAATCAATGTCGAAGGGTCACCCTTCTCCGGGAGAGAGGACCCCGGGCGACCATGCATAGCAGCATAACCCTGCCTGAAGAAACACCTATTTAGTGATACGTTTACCCTACTTCTTCCTATGCCTGGTAGTCGATCCACCCATCAACGTAGAAGGAGCTACCTGCGTAGCCTAATTTGGCCGTCAGGTTGACGGCGTCGGGGATGTCGAAAGACTCTTCTTCGATAACGCCGAAGGTATCGTCGGCACTACCCCGGAAACTGTATCCGGCAATGGCGGTAGCAAATACACCGGAGGTGAGATTCAGGTGCCCGCCAATTTTCAGGCCAGCAGCAAATGTGCCGCTACCAATAGAAAGAATACCGTTGGGCTCGTAGCCTCCGGGTAAGGAAATTCGGGCGGAGGCAAGGCCGTCGAACTGCCCACCAGAGAAGGTGGTCGAAAAAGGTCGGTAGTGGGCCATGACAGTTACGTCCTGGAAACCGGAGACTTGTTGTTCGCCGTTAATCGGGTCGGGATCCCCTGCACCTTTGGCATTAATGAAGGGCACATTTACAATAAGGTTGAGGTTATCGGTTAGTCCGTACTTGCCGTAAATATTATAAATAGTTTGGGTAATCTTGCCATGAACGGGTACCTGATCGGAGAGGCTTTCTCCTAAGTAAAAGTCATCGAAAGTACCACGGGTTACTCCGGCCGTTAGCGAAAGACGACCTTCGGGATTGAAGAAACCATCTACCACGCCCTGGGCGGACAAGGGTACGACGAAGAGGGCCGCTAAAAGCAGCGTTAGTTGAGAAAACCTGGAAAACATGTTGTTGATTTATGAAGCATTATAATTACCCAACCACTACACATACGTCTACCTATCGGGCAACATGTGAATGGAGATACTTACCATACGAATAAACCTTCCTTATCGGTTTTGGCCGGGCTACTTATCCAAAAGCCCGTTCCACCAAGTCTTCCTGTTCTCTAACGTGAATCTTCTTATAGCCAGTCGCTGGTGAAGCGGTCGCCGCACGGCCAACATAGCTAAGCTTAACACCAATCGCTTCATTGTAGATAAAGTGCTCGCTGATGAAACTCCAGGCACCGGCATTACGACTTTCCTCCTGTACCCAGATGGGCTTAGCGTTGTCATAACGCTTCAGTATAGCTTTAACCTGCGCCGTTGGCAGCGGAAAGAGCTGTTCGAAGCGTACGATGGCAACATCGTCCCGCTGGTTCTTTTCCTTATACTGGGCAAGGTCGAAGTAGACTTTACCGGAACAAAGCAGCAGGCGCTTGACCTTTTTGTTACCACGAGAAGAGACCGTCGGGTCATCAAGAATCTCCTGGAAGCGGGTACCTGCGCCGAAATCAGCGACCGGACTAACGGCCATCGAGTGGCGAAGACCACTCTTCGGGCTCATATGGATCAGTGGTTTACGGAAGCTCCATGCCAACTGCCGCCGCATCATGTGGAAGAAGTTGGCTGGCATAGTTACGTTGGCCACAATCATGTTATACTGGGCGCAAAGCTGCAGGAACCTTTCGACGCGGGCACTGGAGTGCTCCGGTCCCTGCCCTTCGTAACCATGTGGTAATAATACGGTAAGGCCGTTCATCCGGCCCCACTTGCTTTCTCCGCTGGCGACGAATTGATCGAAGATCGTCATGGCACCGTTGCCAAAGTCACCAAATTGGGCTTCCCAAATTACCAGATTGTCCGGGCTGGCAGTAGTGTAGCCGTATTCGAAGCCGAGTACGGCAAACTCTGATAACAGAGAGTTGAAGATGTGTAGTTTGCCCTGGTCCTCGGAAAGTCCGTCAAGACGGTTGAGCTTTTCGTGGCCATCTTCACTAATCAGCACTGCGTGGCGGTGGCTAAAGGTGCCACGGCGCACATCCTGGCCTGTCATGCGCACGTTATGACCTTCAAGCAGTAGGGTAGCGTAGGCGGTAAGTTCGCCCAATGCCCAACCAAGTTGGTCTTTATCAATAGCTTTTTGGTAGCCATCGTAGAGGCGATTGACTTTCTTGACCGGATTAAAATCTTTAGGTAAAGTGGTCAGGTGCTTCAGGATCTTATTTATCGTCTTGGTATCGACTCCAGTTTCGGGAGACTTGGCAAAGAACTTCTCCTTCCAGTGATCACTGTCCAAGGCGCGCCAAGCGTCCTCCGGTGGCTGATAGCGATAGGGGATATCTTTGTTTTTGACATCGCTGTGGATGCCCTGAAGACGTTTTTTAAAGTCGACCCCAAGTTTAGTAGCAGCCTTCTCATTGATGTCACCACGTTTTACGAGTTGCGCGATGTAAAGCTTCCGAACGTCGGGGTGCTTCTTCACTTTTTGGTACATCCCCGGTTGGGTGTAGCCCGGGTCGTCACCTTCATTATGACCGTTTTTGCGGTAACACAGCATGTCGATGTACACGTCAGAGTTGAACTCATTACGGTATTCTACCGCCAGGCGGGAGACAAAAAGTACGGCCTCCGGATCATCACCGTTCACGTGGAAAACGGGAGATTGAGTTACGCCAGCTACACCACTGCAGTAAATACTGGTTCTTGCATCTTTCTGATCAGTCGTAAAACCAATCTGATTGTTGATGATGAAGTGGATGGTACCGCCTGTTGTAAAGGCTTCCAATTCACTCATCTGCGCGGTTTCAAATACGACGCCTTGGCCAGCAACGGCAGCATCACCGTGGATGAGGATGGGGAGTATTTTGTCGTAATCGTTGCCGTAAAGCATGTCTGCTTTAGCACGGACAAAACCTTCGACCACGGGGCCCACTGCTTCCAAGTGACTGGGGTTGGGCGCAAGCTTTACGTTCACCTCTTTACCACTGCGGGTACCGATGATGCTACTGAAGCCCATGTGGTATTTGACGTCACCGTCTCCCTTGATGTCCTTTGGCGTAACGCCTTCGAATTCCTGGAAGATACTCTCGTAGCTCTTGCCCATGATGTTGGCCAGTACGTTGAGCCGGCCCCGGTGGGCCATTCCGATCACGACTTCTTCTACACCCTGGTCCGCCGCCTGGTTAATGATGGCATCAAGACCCACGATGGATCCTTCACCACCCTCCAGGCCGAAACGCTTCTGGGCAACGTATTTCGTTTTGAGGAAATCCTCAAAACCTACCGCATCGTTGAGGCGGGAGAGGATGTACATCTTATCTTCCGCTAGTAAACCATAAGCTTTCTCCGGCTCGTGCTTCTCGACTCGGGTACGCAACCAGCGACGCTTTTCCCGCTTGAAAATATGGTTGTACTCAAAACCAATGCTGCCAAGGTAAACCTTGTCGAGATGAGCGATGATCTCCCGCAGCGTACTGGAGGGGAGGAACAACTCCTCTGCAGCCTTGAAGACGATATCCAGGTCTGTCTCCATAAGCTCGTAACGGGCCAGGTCAAGTACGGCATCCGGATCATCGAACTCGCTGATGGGGTCGATCGCCGCATCCATATGCCCCCGGACCCGGTACGCCTTAATCAGCGCGAAGACCCGAAGTTCCTTCGCTACGTGTTGCCAGTCAACACCCCCTCCAGGGACTAGCGGAAGGCTGTCGTTGCCTTTTTCAACCACCCCGTTGCTATTCTCGGTCGCATAATCGAAACCAAGGAAGAAGTCTTTCCAGCTTTCGTCTACGGATGTAGGGTCTGCAATAAATTGCTCGTAAAGGTTCTCGATGTAGCTGGGGTGGGCGTTGGCGAGATGGGAAAAATTACTCATGATGATCTTATGGTCAGCACGTGGGATGTAGAGGAAAAATCCACGCGTAAAAACTAAGCTAGCGGTTCTGACCCGACTTGATTTTCAAGCCAAGCAAAGCCGACCGCACTATTCCCGCAAAGTTCAGGAAAAAAGCTGGGGTGACCGGGGTTTTTAGGAGGTTATTTTCAAGATCTGCCCTACATTATTATACCGGCACTCAACAAGTTGGCTATTGTGGGGATAAAAATCTTGTTGAGGCAACTACTTTAGCCAATCCAGTAACTCGCCAAGCTGCTCACCGGTCATTATTTTTGGAAACTTGATCTGTCCACCCTTCCTTTTCTTGCTCTCCAGGAAGCCGTATAAGTCATCGGCCAAAGCAATCTTTACTTTTATGCCTTTGAGCGCCTTGTTCCTGGCGATGTTATAATTTTTATTGACCAACTTCAGG
Organism: Neolewinella sp.; assembly: GCA_047626445.1. Lineage (GTDB taxonomy): Bacteria > Bacteroidota > Bacteroidia > Chitinophagales > Saprospiraceae > Neolewinella. The sequence goes on along the minus strand of JBLHRW010000171.1, from coordinate 4,700 downwards.
TGCTCGTCAAGGAGCTTCGCCGCAGTCTCTTCCGCTAACGATCGTTCATCTTATTGTAATCGTGCAAGGGGACGGTCTTGGCGTAGGCCGCCCGCACATCGTCGGCTTCCAATAGGCCTGAAAAGTTGTAAAACTTGCCGAAGGCCGTGTCTTTTGCCGTGTCCAAGAGCGTTCTCAACTGGTTTTCCTGCGCTGCGAAGGGGTCGGAAGGTTCGTGTGGCAACAGACTGTGCTTGGTTTCGAGAAGCGTTTTAACTATTTGTCCGAAAAAGGCCATTGTTTATGGTTAGTGCTGATGAGTGATAGCTACCAGGTGGTAACCGTTTCCGAAGGGGTAGTGTTTGGTGGCGCGCACGCAGGTGCAAACTGAGGGATTAAAGGAGCAAGGGAAAAGGCAGGTAAACACCTCTCCCTTTTCCCTTGCTCCTTAGTTCTTTTGCCCGCACCTGCGGCCGCGCCAAATTCCGCCGGAGCCGCTGAACTCTTATCTCCGGTTCCACGTTCCACCACCACTAAATTAAAACCAAATGAAAAACCAACTTTTTTCCCCCTATCCCCTCGGCAACGTTGAACTGAAAAACAGGATCGTTATGGCACCGCTTACCCGGAGTCGCGCCATCGACAATCTTCCGAATTCTCTGATGGCCAACTATTACGGCCAACGTGCTGATGCCGGACTAATCATCACTGAGGGAACTTCTCCCAGCCCCAACGGCCTGGGTTACCCCCGTATACCGGGATGTTTTACCCACGAGCAGGCCAAAGGCTGGAAACTGACAACGGACGCTGTTCACGAAAAAGGCGGCCGGATTTTCTTGCAGATGATGCACACTGGACGGGTAAGCCACCCGGACAATATGCCCACCGGCGCTGAAGTGCTGGCCCCGAGCGCGGTACCCTTCGAGAACCTTAAAATGTACGTTGACGGTAAGGGAGAACTCCCGATCCCCCTGGCACGGCCGATGGAAATAGACGATATCACCAAGGTAGTCGCCGAATACGCCGAAACCGCTAAGCTTGCGGTGGAAATAGGCGGTTTCGACGGCGTCGAGATTCACGCCGCCAACGGCTACCTCCTCGAACAATTCATCAGCCCGATAACTAATAAGCGGGAAGACCAGTACGGCGGCAACATCGAAAATCGCCTGCGCCTGGTCCAGAATGTAATGGAGGCAGTCGTAGCCGGCATCGGCGCGGAACGTGTTGGTATGCGCGTGAGCCCCTACGGTGTTCTTAACGAAATGGGGGCCTACGATAGCGTAGAAGAAACCTATCTGCAGCTGGCGGAGCTTGCCAACAAAGCAGGGTTGGTTTACCTCCATACGGTCGACCACGCGGGCATGGGCGCACCGGCGATTCCCGAAAGCATCAAGCAGGGCCTCCGGGATGCTTTCAACGGCACGTTGATCATTTCAGGTAACTACGACGCCACCAAAGCGGAGAACGACCTGGTGGCAGACAAAGGCGATTTGGTGGCCTTCGGCCGCCCCTTTATCTCGAACCCTGATCTCGTTGAACGATTCCGCCAGGGCGCTCGGCTCCAATTGCCCGAAGCAGGTACATTTTATACGCCTGGCCCGGTCGGTTACATCGACTACCCATTCCTTGTAAAGGAAACCGTCAGCTAATTCCAGCAAGCCTTCAATTTATTCAGGTGAAAACAAAAACGCCCTCCGATCAGGTGATTGGAGGGCGCTTTGTTCGTTTTAGCGTCAGGCTGCGGGTGCCTAGTCCACCAAATGATGCATCACCGTACCTCCAGTCTGTGATTCCGGTAGGCCCACGATGTCGCGGAACGCAGCGTAGTACATGCACATCGCGGCAGGCATAGTATAGAGAACGCCAAACCCAAGCGCCAAAAAGCCCAGTGATGAAATAAAGCTGGTAACGATGGAAAACAGGAAAAACAGGAGCCAGTTGGCGGAGATGATCTTTCGGTAGCTAAGGCTACTTGTTCGGGAGTACGTGTCATTCTGATAAGGGTTTAAGGAGCGCTGAAGGGTCAGCATAATTTAAAAAAACGAAGAACCACGCACCGAGACGGGAAGGCCTTAGTGCGTGGTTCAAAATTGTCGTGTTTGCTAACCCTAAGGGTTAGTCTACCAGGTGGCTGCTGATGTCAGCAACTTCTCCGCTTTTTGGGTTCGGTCCCCACGCGTTGGCCCCAGGTTGGCTATCGGTTACCATCCAAACGAAGAGTATAATGCTGCCAATAGCAGGCACAAGCCCAATAAAGTACCACCAGCCGCTACGTCCAACGTCGTGCAAGCGGCGGACTACAAGGGCAATACTTGGGATGATTATGCCCAAATAAGCAATGCCTAGGAGGACATATACGATCAAACCAAGCGTTTCGGAAACCGCTGCCATTATTCCTGCAAGGATTGCTCCTGCAAAAAATAAAAGAGAAACAGCGAGTGCAAAATACCAGTACTCACTGCGGCGCGAGCGGCCGGTGAATTCGGCGTACTTGCTAATGGCAAGCTTAAAATAATCAACCATAGTAGGTGGGTTCAGTTTTATGATGAAAGGGTGTGTTATCACCCTAAAGATAGTCTTCTCATCAAAAAAACCAAACTCCCCGATTACTTCAACAAGCGGAAACTATACTCGACCATCTCCAGGATCGGTAGGTCGCTCTTATCGTTCTGCTCCAGATAGATGTCGATAGTGATGGTTTCGTCTTCTTCCTTTTCGGTGCTGTCGAACGTGATTTTGAGCACGCCACTTTCGCCAGGCTGGTACACTTTCGCGTTGTTATGCTCAATGGTCGTACAGTCACATGCCTGGATCAGCATAACCTTGGCCGGCACTTTTCCCGTGTTGGTGAAGGTGTACTCAAAGCTCCGTTTCTGTCCTTTTTTGACATCGGACAAGTCTAGCTCCCGTTGGTCAAACTGCAAGATGGGCAGGCCCTTAATGTTCTTTTGCCCGTAGAGGCTGGAGAAGCGGGTTATCGTATCTTTCTCAAGCACGCCCTGCTGAAGTTCAGGTGCAAGGGAAGGAACAAAGGCGCGGGGTTCAGAACCACGGTTAGGGGCACCAACTTTTCGCTCGATAACGTCCCGGCGGATAATGATGCTGGTTGGGCCTTCCAGGATTTTAAATTCTGTACGGCGATTTAGGAAGTGGGCGCGCTCCTGGGTTTCATTATCCGGTAGCGCATTGATGAAATCGTCGGTCAATACGTTTCCTTCATTAAGGAAGTCCATACGTTCCGCTAAGCGGGCGCTGGCGGTCAGCGGCACCGTCTTGCCGTAGCCAACGGTTTTGATTCTCGGGCCGGCGATTTTGCCATTCACGATGAGCCATTTTCTGGCGCTGGCCGCACGCCGCTGGCTGAGCCGTTGGTTATCTGATACGGTACCTCGACTATCCGTATGGGAGCCCAACTCAATAACCATCTCGGGGTATTGTTCCATCAGGCCCTGAATGACTTGGAGGTCTGGTTCCGCTTCAGGAAGAATGTCAGATTTGTTGAACTCGTAGAGGATGTTCTCCAGCGTGATCGCTTCCTCGATGCTTACCGTATCGTAGAACTCTGTCGGTGCCGGTGGCACCGGAATCGGCTTCAGGAAAAAGATGTGTTGCATCTCCTTACTTTCCGTCAAGCCCAAAGTGTTGAGTTCTACGGTATCTGGGTAGTAGCCAGGGTGTGAAGCGACTACGGAGTAAGTCGTTTCCAGCTCCAGGCCGAAGTCGAAGCGGTTGCCATCTGTACGCGACTTCTGGTCACCTGGCCCGTTGGGCCGGTCATTAAGCAGCGGTTGCAGCCCGATGGTACCGGTAAGTAGTGATTCCTTGGCTTCGTTGAAAAGTCCTACGACCAAGTTGGCGTAAAGGCTAGCAATCTGGAAACCGTAAATGTCGTCACAGCAAGTTTTGCTTTTTACCGAACGGCCGCCTTCGCGGTTACTGGTCATGAAGCCTACGAGGCCGTCACCGAAGACACTCAGGCTTTGATCGTCGACGAAGCTGTTGAAGCCCGGCCCCATATTTTCTGGTGCACTCCATTCACTGCCGTTCCAGGCGGCGTAGAAAATGTCGAAACCACCCATCGTTGGGCGTCCGGTAGAGGAGAAGTATAAGGTGCCATCAAAGTAGAATGGGGTGTCGTCGTCAGCTAAGGTATTGATCGACGGGCCGAGGTTGATTGGCGCACCGTAGCGACCTTCGCCTTCGTAGTTGGCGTAGAAAATATCGCGGCCACCTTCGCCACCGTCCATGTCAGAAACAAAAAACAAGACCTCCCGGCCGAATAATTCGCCAGGAGCAGGTTGCAGTGCCAGGTGCTTGTCGCCATTAACGCCAGCAACGGGGTTGCCACTCTTCCAGCCAGTGTCTTCTACGTCGGAGACATAGATCTTGGCTTCCGCCACGCGGTTACTTTCCATCCGGATCCGGTTGTAGATCAGCCGGCGGCCGTCGGCGCTCAGCGCCGGATTGGCGGAGTGTACGCCCGGCCGGTTAACTTCTTTACCAAGGGCGACAGGCTTACCCCACTTACCCTTGCTGTCTTTCTTGGATACAAATATCCGGCTAAAGGACTTCTCGTCGTTAGCATCGGATTGTTCCACTGCTGTAGTCGCATCCCAGGTAGAGAAGTAAAGTGTTGTTCCGTCAGCACTCAAGACTGGGGAGTATTCGCTGAAGGAACTGTTCACCCGACCTTCCAGGATCTCCAGGCTTACCTCACTGGT
>JBLHRW010000170.1:0-9803 GCA_047626445.1 Neolewinella sp. | reverse complement strand
CAGCACCGAAGCCCTGGGCAGCACCTATAAAGGCCGCCACGCCGGCACCTTTGGCGCCTTTGGTACCAGTAGCTTTAACGGGAACAAGATCATCACCACCGGAGGCGGCGGCATGATTTTTACGCAACAGGCGGACCTGGCCGCTCGTGCCAAGCACCTCACCACTACCGCTAAGACCGACCCGCTGGATTACTTCCACGACGAAACGGGCTACAATTACCGCTTGGTCAACGTACTTGCCGCCATGGGCGTGGCCCAACTCGAACAGTTCAGCGGTTTCCTTACCGCCAAGCGGAAAATGGACGCTTTCTATCGGGAGGAACTGGCTGGCATTGGCGATATCCGTTTTCAGGAGGTTACCCCCGGGGTAACGCCGAACTGTTGGTTGTTTACCTTCCGCACCCACCGGATGCGGGAGCTCCTGACCTATCTGAACGCCAACGGGGTGCAATCCCGACCTTTCTGGACGCCGATGAATCAACTGCCGATGTACGCGGGTTGGCGTTACTACCACCAGGGAGATAACAGCAGCAGCTTGCACGCTGAGGCGATTAGTATCCCTAGCTCTAGTAGCATTACGATGGACCAGATGGTGGAGGTTGTTGGGAAGATTAGGGCGTTTTTTGCTTAGGTGCCGATGACTTATCTTTAAGCAACTGACAGGCGTTATAAATCGTTGATAAAAGAAAATCATGACCGCAATATTGGAACAGGTGCTGACAAGCATCAAGTCTTTGCAGAAAGAAGAACTTGAACTGATCATGGCTGAGATTAAAGAACGCCTGCGAAGACAGCGGCGCATGGAGGAAGCATTGCAAGCTTTCGTTGGAACAGGTACTGGATTTTGGGTCGGAGATGCTCAAGAATATATAAACGAACTTCGTTCAGAAGAAAGATCTTTTTAAATGAAAATTTTCATTGATACCGCTCCTTTTATCTATCTGATTGAGGAACACCCGGAATTTGCGGAAAAAGTTAAAAATTACTTTATAGATCGGTTTAAATCGGGAGATGAATTTCTAACGAGTGTAGTTACGATCTCTGAATTCTCCGTAAAACCTAATCGGGATCAGCGCTTAGAACTCATCGTTCAACTGCAACACTTTATTGAACAGACGGGAATAGACGTTTCGTTAATTTCGCTGACTCACGCTGAACTGGCGGCACAGCTAAGAGGGAAGTATCAGCCACTCAAAGGAATGGATGCTTTTCAGGTTGCAGTTGCTATAGAGGAAGGCTGTGGAAAATTCCTTACGAACGATAAGCAGCTGGCTAAAATAGAAGAAATAGATGTCGTTTTAGTTTCTGATTTATAGGTGTACGTTTAAGCTAATTTTCCCCAAAAAGCATCCAGCCATCCTAGACCTAAACACCTTCATCAACCAATACGTAACCGGTCGAAAAGAAAGCCTTTTTACGGTTGACCTGGCGAACGTTGGCGAACAGATGGCCGCCCGCATCGATGGCAAAACCCTACTCGTCATTGGAGGTGCAGGGACCATCGGGAGCTCTTTCATCAGGGCGGCATTGCGCTTTAAACCTGCCGGCCTGGTGGTCGTGGATACGAACGAGAATGGCCTTACGGAGCTGACCCGTGATCTCCGAAATGGTACGAACTTCAACATCCCGGAGGACTACCTTAGTTACCCCATGGATTTTGGCGCACCGGTATTTGCTAAGATGCTTCGCCATCGGGGAGGCTTTGACATCGTGGCAAATTTTGCCGCACACAAGCACGTGCGCAGCGAAAAAGATCGCTTCAGCATCGAAGCCATGCTGGAGAACAATGTGTTCAAAGCCAAGAACTTACTCGACCTACTGCTGGAGTTTCCGCCGGAGCGATACTTTAGTGTCAGTACGGACAAAGCGGCCAACCCCGTCAATGTAATGGGGGCCAGCAAAAAGCTGATGGAAGAGGTCATTTTGGCCTACTACAAGGACTTCCCGGTCTCTACCGCGCGGTTCGCCAACGTTGCCTTCAGCAACGGCAGTCTCCCCGCAGGATTTCTGGAACGGCTGGCTAAGGGGCAGCCCCTTAGTGCGCCGACCAGCGTGAAGCGGTATTTTGTCAGTCCTGAAGAATCCGGTCAACTGTGTCTGATCGCCTGTGTCATGGGGGAAGCGGGACACGTTTTTTTTCCTAAACTTGGGGAAGAACAAATGATGACGTTCAGTAAAATTGGCGAAGACTTCTTGCGTGCTCAAGGGCTCGAACCTGATTACTGCAAAACGGAAGCGGAGGCGCTGGCGAAAGCTGCTGCCCGCCCACCAATGAGCAATGCTTATCCGGTACTCTTTACGCCGGCAAATACGAGTGGAGAAAAAGGATTCGAAGAGTTCTACACTCCGGGGGAGGACATTGACCTGGACACTTACGCTGAGCTTGGCTTTGTGAGAAATGCCGTGCGTCGCTCCCGCCAAGAGCTCAGTCCGCTGATCGATGGGTTGAGGGACATCATGGACCAGCCAGATACCGATAAAAGGACCATCGTGCGCGCGCTTAAAGCGTTGATTCCTAATTTTGCACACATGGAGACTGGTCGCTCCCTGGATGGGAAGATGTGAACAAATTGTAAGGTCAGGTGGAGGACCTCCAGGTCTACGGTGTACACACAAGTTTACAACCCGCAGTTTTACACATCTGAGGAACTTTTTTGTGCGCTTCGGCTTCGCCTTTGCGCACAAAAAAGATGCCTAGGATGAGAAAACCACTAGTGATTTTCTCATCCTAGGCATCTTTTGGCCTGACGAAGTCGGCCAAAAGTTCCTCGGATGTGTAAAATCGCGGGGCGTTGGCCCTACACGTAAAGATGTGTGTACACCATAGACCTCCAGGTCCGACCCGGAAGGTACAGCGACGCTAATGTTTGTTTTTCGCGAAGTCGGACCGGGAGGTCCTCCACCTTTAGCTTACGATTACTCTGGGTGTGGACACCCTCAACCAAAATATAATGGAAAAGCCAAACGAAAAGGTCGTACTGATCGGAATGGGCGGCCACGCCCTAGTGGTCATCGATGCGCTTTTAGCCTCCGAAAGGACCATTGCTGGTTATTGTGATGTGGCGCCTAAGCCGTCGCACGCAGGGGAGCTGGAATATTTTGGCCGGGAATCAGACGATACCAGTAAGGCGGCCTTATTAGCGCATCCGTTCCTGGTGACCATTGGCGACAATGCGTTGCGGCGCAAGATCAGCAAGGCCTTATCCGGCCGGGGCTATAAGGAGGCCGTTCCGGTGGTTCATCCCACTGCTTCGGTAGGGCGTGGCGTCTCTTTTGGGCGCGGAACGCAGGTGCAGGGGGGCGTCTTTGTAAACGCAAAGGCCGTTATTGGCAGCGGGGTGATTCTAAATACAGGGTGTATTATTGAGCACGAATGTGTCGTTGAAGACTTCGCACATGTGGCCCCTGGCGCGGTGTTGGCCGGTAACGTAAAGGTTCGGGCAGGAGCGTTCATTGGCGCGAATGCCACGGTGATCCAAGGGCTTACCATTGGGAGTAATGCCATCGTTGGCGCCGGCGCCGTTGTCTTATTAGATGTGCCTGCGGGAGCGACGGTGGTGGGGAATCCGGCGAGAATAATTTGACCTGCTGGTTGTGGGTTGATTCCCCGGCATTTATGCCGTTTTACTGTAGCTTTTACAACACAACGGCATAAATGGCGGGCAACCAATCTGCACATCCTCAACCGGGCTTTTCAACCCACCTTTGCACCTGCGCCCGCGCCAAAAAACAAAATGAATAAAAAAACACTCATCATCGCGGAGGCCGGGGTAAACCACAATGGTAGCCTGGAGATTGCTAAGCAATTGATTGACGTAGCCGCTGACGCAGGGGTAGATTATGTGAAATTCCAGACTTTCAAAACAGAAAAACTGGTGAGCAGGAAGGCGGCCAAAGCGGCCTATCAGGTGGAGAATACGGGGAATGGTGCAGAGCGCCAGTTCGATATGATCAAAAAACTTGAACTGGACCGCGAAACGCATGAGGCGCTGATGGCCTACTGCCTTACGAAAAACATCCAATTCTTTTCCACGGCATTCGACCTGGACAGTATTGACCTACTGGAAGAACTAGGCTTACCACTATATAAGGTGCCTTCTGGAGAGATCACCAACCTGCCCTACCTACAAAAAATCGCCGCCAAGGGGAAACCCGTGATCATTTCGACGGGAATGAGTAATCTGGCGGATATCGAAGCGGCCATCGGGGTGATGATTCAGTCGGGACTCAACCGGGATGCACTGACGATTCTGCACTGTAATACCGAATACCCGACGCCAATGGCCGACGTGAATTTAAAGGCGATGACCACCATTGCCAATGCCTTCGGGGTTAAAGTCGGGTATTCTGACCACACCTTAGGTATCGAGGTGCCCATCGCGGCGGTCGCCATGGGCGCGGTTTGTATTGAAAAGCACTTCACGCTTGACCGTAATATGGATGGCCCCGATCATCGTGCCAGCCTGGAACCGATGGAGCTTAAAGCCATGGTGGCGGCTATCCGGAACATCGAGCAAGCCATGGGAGATGGCATTAAAGTGCCGTCTGCTTCGGAGTTGAAAAATATAGCAGTTGCCCGTAAGTCCATCCATTTGCTCAACGATTTGCCTGCCGGTCATGTACTGACGCAAGCGGACCTGAGTATGCTTCGGCCAGGTGACGGTATTTCCCCCATGAATAGTCACTTGGTCCTTGGTCATACCTTGGTTATGGACCTGCCCGCAGAGACAAAGATTGAACGCCACCACTTACGATGAGAATAGGCATCCTCACTAGTACACGGGCCGACTATGGCATCTACCATTCCTTGCTGAAAACGCTGGATATGGACGAAGAAGTGAGCTTCGGTTTGTTTGTATTCGGCACGCACCTCTCTGCTGAACACGGACATACCGTTGATCAGATTGAGCGCGACGGCTATCCGATCTACGAACGCATTAATACCTTACCTGGTCATGATGATCCCGCAGGGATCAGCCGGGCAATGGGTAAAACGACGACCAACTTCGCCGACGTCTGGGAACGTTGGGCCAGCCAGCTAGACCTAGTTGTCGCCCTGGGGGACCGCTACGAAATGTTTGCCGCCGTAGCGGCGACGGTGCCCTTCGGACTACTGGTGGCACACCTCCATGGCGGAGAAACAAGCCTTGGCGCGATTGACGATAAATTTCGCCACGCCATTACCCTAATGTCGGGGCTGCACTTTACCGCCACGCCTGCCTATGCCGACAGGGTCGCCCAGCTTTTAGGAACCAACACCGGCGTGTATTACGTAGGTGCACCAAGCCTTGACGGGTTGGCTGAATTGCCCCTGCTGGCGGTGGCCGAAATGAAAGACCGTTTTGGTATGGATTTCGGACAACCCACGATGCTCGTCACTTTTCACCCCGAAACGGTGGCAAGCGATAATAATGAAGCTTACGGCGAAGAACTGTGTGCGGCATTGGATCAATTAGCCAATCACTACCAGGTGGTGATTACCATGCCTAATGCGGATACGATGGGCTCAGTGCTGCGCAGACAATTTCTGGCCCTGTCCGAAAAAAATGAGCGGGTGATAACCATTGAAAATTTTGGGAAAATCGGTTATTTCTCGGCGATGCGGCATTGTGCGCTGTTATTGGGGAATACCTCAAGTGGCATAATTGAAGCGGCGTCGTTTCAAAAATACGCCATCAACCTTGGTGATCGGCAGAAAGGCCGCGCGCATAGTGAGAACCTACGCTCCGTCCCCGTCGCACAAACTGACATCATCCAGGCGGTAGCTGAATTGGAGCAATCCGGACTTACTTATCATGGAGAGAACGTTTACGTTAAAACAGGTAGTGCAGCGCTTGAAATAGTCAGCGTTTTAAAAACTAAATAAAGAAGCCTACGGCCTATGCATTCTGATATTTTACGACATTTAATAAGCCACCTATCTCCGGTACGAGAAGCCTTGCGCCAGCTTGATGTTCTTGCTGCTGATGCGGTCCTTTTTCTTGTCGATGAGGAGCATCGGTTAATAGCCTCTCTTACGGATGGAGACATCAGAAGGGGGCTAATAAATGGCTTTGACCTGGACGCACCGTTAATTCAGTTTACGCAGCAATCACCCAAAGCGTTTGTTCTGGGGAAATATGACTTAGCGCAAATGCGCGCGTGGCGGTCGTTGAATTACCGTATTGTCCCAGTGGTGGATCAGGATAATAAAATAGTAGACATCGTGAATTTTCGTAAGCAACGGTCCTACCTGCCGCTTGACGCAATAATAATGGCTGGAGGGGTTGGTAGTCGACTAAGGCCACTAACGCATACCGTTCCGAAACCGTTACTACCGCTTGGCGAGAAGCCAATTATTGAACATAACGTTGACCGCTTAAGGTCGTTTGGTGCCAAGCATTTAACGATCAGTATCAATTACCTCGGCGAACAAATTGTGGATTACTTTGGCGACGGAGGCGAAAAAGGGATGGAAATCCGCTATGTCACCGAAGACGAACCAAGGGGGACGATCGGAGCAGTATCTGAAGTCGAAAAGGTATTCAATGACGTTGTTTTGGTCATGAACAGTGATTTATTGACCACCATAGATTTGGAGGGAATGTTTGCAGACCTATTGGAGAAGAACGCGGATATGGTGGTCGCTACGATTCCCTACGAAGTGAAAATTCCCTACGGTGTTATTGAAACGGAAGGAGACCTGATTAAATCACTGCGAGAAAAGCCAACCTATACTTATTACTCTAATGCGGGGATTTACATGATCAAAAAGGAACACCTTAAAAAGATTCCAACATCTGGTCGTTACAGCGCGCCTGATTTTATGGAGTTGCTTTATTCTTCCGGGTATCGGGTAACGCACTTTCCAATCTTTGATTACTGGTTGGACGTGGGGAAACACGGGGACTATGAAAAAGCGCAGCAGGATATAAACCATCTGAAATTGTGAGTAAGCGAAAACTATTAGTCGTTATTCCTGCACGAGGAGGATCTAAAGGGGTTCCCGGTAAGAACATTAAACCATTGGGTGGCCGCCCCCTACTGGCCTATTCAATTGATTGCGCCAGGGCGGTTGCTGCTGCTGCAGATATTTGTGTGTCAACGGACGATCCCGAAATACAAGCGGCGGCTGAAAGTGAAGGGGTGACCGTGCCGTTTTTACGCCCAGCCAGGTTAGCAACAGACCTGTCGGGGACTTATGAAGTCCTACTTCACGCCATTGACTTTTACGCTGCTGCTGGCCGCGATTACGACGATTTATTGTTGCTGCAGCCAACTTCTCCTTTTCGAAAACCAAGCCATGTCTTGGGGGCCTTAAAGTCTTATTATGAGCAGCTTCCGGAAATGCTGGTGTCCGTAAAAGAGTCTTCCGCTAATCCGTATTACACGCTGTTTGAGGAAGCGACTTCCGGCTACTTGTACAAGTCTAAGGATCGCGGGTTTATCCGAAGACAGGACTGTCCGCCAGTTTACGAATATAACGGAGCCATATATATTGTGAACATCGCCGCTCTCCGTGAACGCCCGATGCACCAGCTTGAAAAAATTGTTAAGTACGTTATGGATGAGCGCAGCTCTTTCGATTTAGATACACCTGAAGACTGGATGTATTTGGAATACTTACTTAGGAACGCCGTATAAAAAAGAGTGGAGGCTAAGTACCTCAAACTACAAATTACCAAATTTAAGCCTCGGAACAAAGACGCGGCGCTACAAATAAACTACGTTCTACACCATCGCTCCCCTGACGACTCATATAACGCGCCTTCTCCTCGCCTACGCAGCGCTCATGCCCTTCGTCCGCGTGGTGTTTTTGCCTTATGTGGACGCCAAGCTCCAGCCGACAGAAGTGGTGTTTGCCCTTTTGTTTCCCCTGGCGCTTTGGGGCTACGGTAAAAAACTCTGGCTACAGCAAACTTGGCTGATGTGGGGACTTGTTGCTTATGTCCTCGCCAATGTGGTGGCGGCCTTGGTTGCCGGGCAGTTCCCCGCTTTGCTCGAAGCCTTCGGTCGTCTTTATTTGGTGTTACTAGCCCTGGTGGTGGCGGTTTGGGTTGGCGAACCGGGGGAACACCGGCCCCGGAAAATCCTGGCCGCCTTCCTTTACGGCACCATCGCACTTGCGGCTTGCGCCTACGTAGCTTATTTCGCGGCCCTATTGGGGTACAGCAATTCATTGGTCCACGTCTACGGGAATTACCCCTATTTGGGTACCCTTTTTCGGGCAAGTGGCTTTACCGGCGGGCCGGGGATGCTGATCATCGTATTGCTATTACCCATCCTGTATGCCTGGCGGTCCTGGCGGGATGGGGAGCGGTCTTTGGCCTGGTTTGCCTTCCTATTGCCACTGGCAGGGTTGACGTTTTCCAAAGAAATACTGCTTTTGGGGCTGGGGCTGTTGTTGGTAGATCCATGGTTCAGGGGGCGCGGACGCAGGATGCAAGGAGGGTTAATTGGAGCAGTGGCGGTGGTGTTCTGGTTTGGTACCCACGTCATTATTCAACAACGCCAACCGGTAGCGGAATCCAGCTTGGCCGGGACGGAGTACACTTCGGGTAACCTGATCTGGGTGGGAGAGAAGTACCAATTATTGGAAACCTCTTACACCGCCCTAAAGCGGGCCGGGGGCAGTGTTAGTAGCAAGCACCCCCTTTTTGGCGTTGGCCCCGGACAGTTCAGTAAGCATCTCTCCGCGGAGCAAGATGCTGGTGTTTACCCTGCCCATTTGCCCCATTACGACCCCCATTCTACTTGGTTGGGTGCGCTGTCTGAAACAGGGATTGGCGGCCTGCTAGGGCTCCTGCTATTAAGTGTCCTGTTGTACCAGCGTTTTCGCCGGTTACCACTGGTCGATGCGGATGCCGGGCTTGTGCTCTGCTTGCAAACATTCCTGTTGTTGCTACTGATCTTGTCGGTCAGCAAAGATGTCGCCAACTTCCGATTTGTCTGGGTGGTGATAGGCCTACTAATTGGCTTGGGGGGCGGGACTCGACGATTGTCTTAGTTCTCCCTGCTCCTCCAGCCCTCCCTCGCACCTGCGCCCGCGCCCCAAAAATATGGTCGCCTCTCCAACATTGCACCGGCTTGAACACTTGAATTCGCTGAGCAGCCCTTTCCTTTCCCGATAAGTCCATACATTGCCGTGGCTAAACCAGGGGTAAATTTTTCACGTAGGTAAGGCACTAAAGTATCTATTGAGAAGTAATGCTTTCCGGTTAGAGACGACGCTTCGGCGCAGATGGTCTTGCGTCCTGTACCGACGTAAGGACGCCGGAGGCATATCCACCGTCCGGCAAGCTCAAGTTTATACCAACAAGCGCTACCTTGCAGATCTTCAGAAAACGATAAATGCAAACCAGCCAAGTTAAAGAAGTTAGTGTCCGCGAGGTAATCGTCACCGTACAGGAGTATCTATGGGCCGGCCTGCGGGGATGGCCGTGGCTGCTGCTGGGCGCCTTGCTCTTTGGCGGATACCAAGCCTGGGAGGCTTCCCAACGCCCCATCTACTATTCGGCCAACACGACTTTCGTCGTTAATGAAGACAAGGGCGTCGGCGGCGGTGGCCTGGGGTCCGTGCTGGGCCAAATCGGCCTGGGCGGCGGCGGTGGCGGAAGCCATAACCTGAAGCGCATCATGGCGTTTGCTACGTCTAAATACTTACTGAACGATATGCTGCTCGACAGCGTAACGATGAATGGCACGCCGGACCTGCTGGTCAACCACGTCATCAACCACGGGGAATTATTGGAAACATTGGAACTGGACCTTGCCTTTGGTACCACCCGGATATCCGTCAACCAGGTCGACAGTTTGTCACGCCA
>JBLHRW010000169.1:0-9813 GCA_047626445.1 Neolewinella sp. | reverse complement strand
AGCCGTAGCTAAGTGAGGAGGTAAGCAACGCTGCCAAGCGGTAAAAGGCATCGCGGATAAGTGGTAAGAACTTAGATTACACTGTACTAGAGGTGATTTTTGGGTTCGCGCCAGCGAACGTGGCCTGATCAGTAGTCGCCCAGCAGGGGCGATCCCTTGCAGTCGCCCATGTGGGTTAATGTTTTTGCCTCGTGTGCCCGAACGTAGTAGAACACGAAATTTTCTGCACCCAATTGCGCCTGGAGGTGTCTATAACAAATTGCAGGATCAGCGGTAACGAGCATCGTTTCAGCTCGTAGAGCTTTGTAGTACAGGCCTGCGTTTTAACTTAGGTAAGGCCCATCCCCTCATCAGTTCCAGCAATTTGTTCTGCACACTGCCTGGAGGGACTCCCCCCCACCATACAACCAGCACTAAGGGTTTATACTTAAAATCAGAGGGTAATTCCCGCTTTTAGGTAGTTAGAGCATGGTTAGCAGCCACCATTAGTGTATTTTACTCTCCGACCCAAACCACAAGCATGAACCTATCCGAAGTACATTCCGTCTCCATTTACCCCGCCATCGGCATCGCCCGGGTGGGCAACAGCCCCGAACACTTTATGGGGCCAACCATTCCCGGTCAAATCGCCACCGATCCAGATGACTTTCGGGACGAAAAAGGACGGATCAAACGGCAAGCCGCCAAATTTTTTATCTACGCCCACGACAAGGACGGCAACATCATCGGCGAACTCAACGATAACCACGGGGTGAGTATCGATTGGAAGGTCGACGTGGCCAACAAGAAAGCATCCTGGTACAACTTCGACATCGCCCTTGATATTCCCACGGCCGCCGGGGCCTATGATCTTGACGGTAATACCACCCCCAACGGATTACCGGTCCTCAGCCAACGGCGCAACCAAGACTTTCAGGGAGAAGACCGTAACCTCCTGATGATTGAGGCGCGGGCGAAGCACATCACCGGCAGCAATACGAATACGGAAGGAGGTAAGTACGAACTAAAAGGAACCATTGGCCGCCAAAAGGCACCGGTATACCTTGGGGAATTACAAACGGACGATGTCGGCCGTCTCGTTTTTTTGGGAGGATTAGGGCATTCCGCCTCCTTTACGACCCCCCTGACCAAATTGGCCACCTTTGCCAACAACCAAGGTTGGCACGATGATACTTGTGACGGACCAGTGGACGCAGTGGTCACCTTGCCCGACGGCAGTAAATTGATCGCCGAAGGTGCCTGGGTAGCGACGGCGCCGCCAAACTTCGCCGTTGGGGTACAGGCCTTTTCCACGGGCTACGACCTGATCAAGGACGTGGCCAGCCGACTCCATACCGACCTGGTCGTAGAACAACCTGCCTTTTACACCGACATTTATCCCGTACTGAAAAACCTGAGCATCAACCAATGGGTCAATGCCGGGGTCCTGCGTGAATTCGGCTGGGGTAGTTCCCACGACTTTAAGGACGAGGTCCTGATCGAACGCTTAAAAGATAAAAAGGAAACTAACCTTGCTTTCCGCCAAGCCATCTTCGGGTCCTTCCGGAATCCTGCTTACGAAGTACTGGACGCCGCCGCCTGGCCACCACTCTACGGCGATGCCATGACCTTCAATATCAATTCCACTAATCCGCGCAATCGGTTTGCCATCACCAGCCTTAAGTACGAGTACTTGCGGTCGTGGGCAGCCGGTAAGTTCAAGGTTGATGAACGGCCACAGCGTAAAACCTGGGACGAACTTACCCCAACGGAACAGGCCGAAGGACTCACCGAAGCAGCGCTGGAAGAAACCCTGGGCGGTCCCTTCCACCCCGGCTGCGAGTTCACCTGGCCCATGCGTAATGCGATCATGTATAAATCCGATCGTCCCTTCCGCATTAAGCGGAGGGCCAATCAGGAGGAAGACTTCGGTGTCGCCATCAGTCAACGAATTGTGCTGGCAGATGGAGGCCCGCTGGACGGAAGCTCTCCCGGAGACATCACCAAATGGATGGCCGTCCCCTGGCAATCAGATACCTCTAGTTGCCTGTCCGGCTACCGTTCTTTCTCCGGTGAATACCTGCCAACTTTCTGGCCGGCACGCGTGCCGAACGATGTCCTTACTGAAGCTGATTACAACGAACTGAAGCAACCTGCAGAAGACCCATTAGCGCAGCTTGATTTCTTCAACCCGGCTCGTCGGAAGAAATGGTTGCGCGGCTACATCTTTAAGAACGACGGCAGCCCCCTGTACGGAGGTTCAATTGAGGATCGCATCAAGGGTGTCGAAAAATTTGTCGAGGACTGGGGTAAAATCGGCATCATCACCAGAAAAGAATTGCCCACTCCTCCACCTTACCTCCCTCGGGAAGTCTGGGTAGAAACCGGCCGGAGTATCGAGGAGCCCACCTCAATGCTTCAAGGAGGTGGTACGGAGGCGTCAGAAAAGGCTGTTAATCGATTACCGGAATGGATGATGGTGAATCCTCGGCATTTACGGTAGTTGTAGAGCTCCTAACAAGCGCTTGAATGTCACCAAATATCCTAATCATTGGCGCCGGTCCCGCTGGCAGTGCCGCAGCAGTATTCCTGGCCCAAGCCGGGTTTGGAGCCACCGTAGTGGACCGAGAGAACGTTGATGCGGCCGGAATAAATGTTTTTAAAGTAGGGGAGAGCCTCCCTCCAGCGGCTAAGATATTGCTAGACCAGTTGGGCATTTGGGCGTCGTTTCAGGCTGCCGGACACCTGAAGTGCTACAACAACAAATCGTACTGGTACAGTGCACAGGCCACTTTTACGGATTTTATTACCCAGCCTCCTGGCTATGGCTGGCACTTGGATCGGGTAGCCTTTGAACGCCAGTTGGTCGGGCGAGCCCGGGAGGCTGGTACTCGCCTACTTCCTAATACCAAGCTGAAAACGGCAGGTTTTGATGGCCGCGTATGGACCGTAACACTGGAGTTGGCTGACGGACAAACCCAGGCAGCCAACTATGACTTTATCATAGACGCCAGCGGTCGGAACAGCTGGCTGGCCCGCCGGCTCGGCGCAGAACGGATGATCGAAGACCGGCAACTGGCCCTGGTCACCTGGCTGCATACGGCAAAGCCGATGACCGAAGCCTCCAGCCTGATCGAGACAACTCCCACTGGCTGGTGGTATTCGGCCAATATCCCTGGCGATCGGATGGCGACGGCCTTCTTGTGCAAAGCGGACAAGGCGCAACGCGCCTTGTGGCAAACTCCTGAAGGCTGGCAAAATTTACTGGGCGCTGCGCCCCACACCGAACGGCGGATCAAAGAAGGGGAGGGGACTTGGCTTACTCCCGCCACCTTCATCGCTGCCGACAGCGGTATCCTCTCCCAAACCTGCGGCCCCGGTTGGATCGCCGTGGGCGATGCTGCTATGACCTATGATCCAGTTGCTTCACACGGTATCCTGATGGCATTGGTCAGCGCACGGGATGCGGCTAAAGCCATCCAGGCTTACTGTCAGGGTAATACCGATGCTTTTCAGCAATACGATGAGGTAATGAGTGAAGCCTACTACGCCTATGTGAAGGAACGGCGGAAGTTTTATCGCTAGCAACGCAGTTAGTCGGAAAAAGAGGCCGCAGATATGGGGCAAATATTTGCCTGACTCAGTACTAGTGCTGTGTTGGGGCAACTGTGAACGAATTATATGAGTTCTCGCGCGGAGAGAAAGTAGAAGACACGCGGAGAAAAGCATAATGAAAATGTTTACTTGGGGGAGAATTAGCCTAAGAACCACTATGCAACTAACTTTCAGAAGTACCGTCCTTCTATAGTGCCCATCTTGGTGGTTTAACCGGGGTGACTAACAGAAAGAGACTATGAGAAATACAATTACACCCAGAAACTTCGCCTTGGCCCTGTTTACTTTCTTTAGCTTGATAAGCTTATGCGTATCTGGTCAGGATCAGCTGCCGGCAGCCGACTGGCAAGCAGATTTGGATTTCTTGCAAGAGACCGTACATAAGGATTATTCCTTTCTGTTTAAGAAAACCACCGCCGGGGTATTCGACAAAAAGGTGGCGAAATTATCGGCCAGTATTCCAACCATGCAGCAGCATGAGATCATTGCCGGATTTGCGCGCATCGTTTCCTCTTTTGAGTACGGCCACACCTCCCTCAGGCTGGGGGGGGGTGACATGAGTTTTCACCAGTTGCCCATCAACTTATACCACTTTAGTGATGGCGTCTATGTGGAAGGTGTACATCAGGGTAACCAGCAGGCACTTGGGGCGAGAGTGCTAAAAATTGCGGGGATGCCGATTGCGGAGGCACTAGTCGCTATCCGTCCTATTGTACCCGCAGAGAACGATCAATTCTTTAAAGGTTATGGATTGCAGTACCTGTCGTTTCCAGAGGTATTACACGCTCAGGGAGTGACGAAGGAACTGCAGGAGGAGGTCGTTTTAACGCTGGAGAAAGACGGGGATATCTTCGACATGGGATTCTCCAAAGGAAAGATGGGAGCACTTCCTACCAGCTATGGTTTTACCAAGCAGGAAGGGGAATGGCGCTCCGCCCGGGAGCAGGGGACAACGCCCCACTACTTGAGAGAATTGGATAAACATTACTACTTCGACTACCTGCCGGAGGCAAAAACAATGTACGTTCGCTACAGCCAGGTTGTCCCGGATCCCTCCATGAATATTCCGGATTTTTACGAAAGCGTCTTCAATTTCATCGACAGTAATGAAGTAGATAAACTGGTACTTGATGTTCGCCTGAACGGCGGGGGCAACAATTTTAACAACAAAACGCTGGTGACGAAGGTGATCCGCTCGGAGAAAATTAATCAAATCGGCAAGTTCTACGTCATCATTGGGCGCAGGACATTTTCGGCCTGCCAGAACCTGATCAATGAATTTGACAACTACACCAACGTCATTTTCGTCGGAGAGCCCTCGTCAGAAAACGTGAACTTCTACGGTGACAACCGAACGGTAGAGTTGCCCAATAGTCAACTTGAGGTGCGGCTATCCTGGGCCTGGTGGCAAGACAAGCCGCAATGGCAGAACGCCGACTGGACGGTACCTCAACTGGCGGTTGATATGAGTTTTGAGGAATACAGAATGAACCAGGACCCGATATTAGAGCAGGCGCTAAATTTCAAACCCAGTGATTTTATCCTCGATCCGATGGACCACCTGACCGATTTGTTCGTCGCGGGGAAGATGGACCAGGTGGCCAAGGACGCTAAGCGATTCGTTACTGATCCGGCTTACCGGTTCTTTAAATTCGAAGAAGAATTCACCAAGGTAGGTACCATGTTATTGCGGAGCAAACAGCTGCGGGGCGCACAATTCGTTTTCCAAATGCTCACTGATTTCTTTCCGGAGTCGGCCGGAGGGTATGATAATTTGGCCGAGGCGTTTTTGAGGAGCGATGACCCGGTGCAAGCGAAGGCATTGAGTGAAAAGGCAGTGCAACTGGACCCGGATGGTGAAATTGGGGAGCGGGCGAGGATGCGGTTGAAACTGTTGATGGACGATTAATGTCCTGACAGGTCAATTTTGGCACAATGATGTAAAACGTTTCAGCACGTCATACATGCCTGCAGGGATTCCAGTCCTTGAAAAACATTGTGAGAAGACGCAGAAATCTCGACTATACCGCCGGAATTACAAACACTCCATAAGCTTTCGCAACGCATCAACCTGATACACTTCGTACTGTTCAAAGCCTCCAGACCAGAATACCCGCACGTAGTCTAGTGCTTGATTGCGCAGCTCCGCGGCTGCGCCGCGCGGCAGCCGGTAGATGACGTTATAGTTGACTTCCCTCCGGGCATGATCGATGATTCCGACGGCCTCCCGGTTGGCCTGCAGGGAGATGTGCCGGCCGTTGAGGAGGTGAAGGCTTAAGCTCGAGTTCTCCGCTAGAAAACCGTAGGCGGTGATCACATTGGGGTTGGCAAAAGTGAACCGGACGTGTAGGAATCGGTCTCCACGGGTGTCCCGGCTGGTCCATGCGGTGGTTTGGAGGTATTCTTTGCCGTCTAGAAAGGGGCGTAGGTTTTCGTCGGTATGGGTAAAGAACAATGTCGGGTAACTGCTGGGGGTAGTAGGGCTATTGGTGTTAACAACCGGCTGACCATTGACGCAAGGGGGAGGTTCCGGCAGCGAGAAACGGCCTACGGACGGCCCATAGCCGGAAAAGGCCGGCTCGGCCGGTACCAGCATCGTGAGGTCCCGTTCGGCCCGGTTAGCGGGTTTGTCAACGGTTGGGCCGGCCCGCTCTTTGCGGCGGGCTTCGTTGTACGCATCGACGTATCGGCCTTCACTGACGATGATATTGGCGGCAGCGGCTCGTTTCTCAGCATCGGTACGCTCGTTGAGGGCCGATGTTTCCACTTGACGGGTCAGTTGCAGGCGGCGCTGTAAGGCCGCGCTCTCATCGTTCCTGCTCGCAGTACGGGCGGCGTTCAAGTCGCGTTCCAGCGCTACCCGGTTATTGGTGGCCGCTGTGGCACGGGTCCGGGCCAGTGATTCGGCTTCCCGGGCCAGCTGGAGCTTCCGCTCCGCAATCCGTCGCAAATCCGCAAGCGTGGGGTCTACGCCGCCACTTAAAGGTTCGATGGTCACCTTAACGACAGGGTAGGCGGCGCCGGCGGAATCCTTTTGCTGTGCGTCTATCAGCGTCAGGTCGCTGAAGTATCGGGCGGATCCATCTGGATAAACGATGATCTTTTCGCCCGAGGCATTGGTCCGTAGCTCTTGTCCCCAAACTTGCACCTGCGGCCCCGCCCAGCAAAGGTAGAAAAGGATAATAAAGGGGAAAGGTCTGGTGAGTTGCATGGCGTAAAGGTAGCCGTATTGGGCATGGGAAGGTGCTAACCCTTACAAAGGAGACATGTTTCTCCGGCTTGAGATAGAAGGGATAGATGCGATGATCGAATTGGAAAGTTTAGGGATTACCCTTTCCATGAAACGGCTTTACCGGAATGTTGTCTTTGGAGACCAATCTTTTAAAAGCTAAATTCTGTGTCCTGAACCCTGAATGCTACCTTTGCTCTCGTGGAACCCCTGTTCAACATAGGCTTTCTCCAGGTAGACATCTGGGATTTTTTCGACATTCTTATTGTCGGGGGTATGCTGTATCAGCTGTATCGCCTGCTGAAAGGGAGTATCGCCCTCAACATTTTTGTGGGGATGATGCTATTGTTTCTCAGCTATCAGGCGTTCAAGGCCCTGGGGATGGATCTGCTGAGCAGCATCCTGTACCAGTTCATCAACATTGGTTTTGTTAGCCTCATCATCATCTTCCAGCCGGAAGTCCGCCGCTTCTTACTCCTGCTGGGGAGTTCTACGCTCAAACAGCGCGACTCCGTCTGGAACCGGCTGTTTGGCCGGGAGGACCAAGCGGAAGCTGCGCCCGAAATGGAAGACATCCGCCGGGCTTTTCTACGCATGGCTGGTAGCCGGACGGGCGCGCTGGTGGTCATCACCAGAGATGCTGACCCGGATACCATCATTACTGGTGGTACGAGTTTGAATGCGGACATCAGCTACGGCTTACTGGTCAGTATTTTTCATAAGGAGAGCCCGCTGCATGATGGCGCCGTCGTGATACAAGACCGACGCCTCAGGCGTGCAAGTGCCATTTTGCCGGTTTCCGAAAATGCAAATTTGCCAAAGAGTGTCGGGCTCCGCCACCGCGCTGCGGTCGGGGTGTCGGAGAAGATCGATGTGGCTTGTTTCGTCGTTTCGGAAGAGACGGGGAAAATCTCTTTTGCCATTAATGGGGAGCTGGAACGGGGGCTGTCGGAGGCGCGGCTGCGGGAGTTGTTGTTGGAGCATTTGTAAGTCGCTCATTTCGTTCGCTGTTGCAGAGGTCGCTCCGCTTCCGTTGCAGGCCAGTCGCTCCGCTCCTTGTTGCAGAGCGCCTGCGGCGCGTTACAGGTTGCAGCTACCGCATGAGGCTGCGCGCCTCGCTCGTTTTTTTACGATTCTTGAAAATAATGTCGATTAAATTTGGCGGAATGGCTTACCAGGTAAACAAGCTCTCCTCCTACCAATACAATTACAATGCTTTCATCAGGTTACTGCAGATCAGCTCGGTCCTCTTCTCGGGCATTCTTTTTGTCGGCTTGTACACTAAAGTAGGTTCCATCAGGGCAAAATAAGGCGGTCAAAAATCATGGTTTATTTATTTCGCGTCCCTTAGTCCTGAGGGTAGAAACCGAGAAACTGGAAATCATCTGTTATAAGCTGCTGACCAACGCCTTCAAATTTACCCCGGAAGGTGGAGAGGTCACCCTTACCCTCGGCCGGGAAAACGATGCTGCCGTGCTGACCGTCCGGGACAACGGCAGCGGCATCAAAGCCTCCGCCTTACCCCATATTTTCAACCGCTTCTATTCTGACGACGAACTCCAGTACACCGCCACGGCAGGCAGCGGGGTTGGCCTGGCCCTGACCCAGGAGCTCGTCCGCCTACACGGTGGTGGGTTGTAGTGGAAGACAACCCCGACCTACAGACCTTCCTGGCTAGTAGATTATCTCCTGCCTACCGTGTTCGTGTCGCGGCCAACGGTCGGGAAGGACTGGCACTGATCGATGAACTGATGCCCGATCTCGTCATCAGCGACGTGATGATGCCCGAAATGGATGGCTTTGAAATGTGCGCCGCACTGAAGACCCGTTTACCCATCAGCCACATCCCCGTCATCCTGCTGACCGCCCGCGCTACCAGCGAAGACCGGCTGAAGGGAATCGGGCTCGGTGCAGACGATTACCTCACCAAGCCCTTTAACCACAAAGAGCTGCTGGCCCGGGCCAGAAACCTGATCGAATCTCGTAAACTACTGCGGGAGCGTTTTGCCGCAGCCATCGTTCTGAAACCGGAGGAAGTAACGACGACTCCCGTAGACCAGGAATTCCTGCAGGTCGCCATGAAGGCCGTGGAGGGAAATATGGACCGGGAAGACTTTAAAGTAGGTGCCCTGGCCAACGAACTGAGGATGAGCCGCTCAACGCTCAACCGAAAATTCCGGGCCTTGCTGGACCAGTCGACCAACCAGTTCATCCAGAACGTCCGCCTGGAGCGAGCGGCGGACTTACTGCTCAAAAGAAACCTCACGGCCAGTGAGGTGGCAGTAGAAACCGGCTTCGGTAGTCTGAGTTACTTCATTCGGCGCTTCCGCGAAAAAATTGGGTCAACACCGGGGGACTTCCGCAAGGCGGTGGCAGAGGAATAGTTTAGGTTCTGGGCGCGGCCGCAGGTGCAGTGGAAGTTGGTTAAAAAGCCATGCCTTAAAGGCTAAATTCCGCCGCAGAGCATCCCGACCAATGCCTCTTAAAACCCGTCTTTGCACCTGCGGCTGCGCCCTAAAGAAAACCGTAAATTATTTTACGACGTCCCTTACGGCACTCCTAAGCCCGCATAAACAATGAGGTAGCTCGATTCTGCTAGGTATTGATCCGATATTTACGACACACCACTGACCCCAGGCCGCACCTTTGTAACATCACGCAAAGAGAAGTCCAAATGTCAAACACTGTAAGCCGTTTTTTAGTCAGCAATCCTTTAGCTGCGGCCGTAAATAGTAGTGAGCAACTGCCAGTTACAGATACTAAGGGACGCCGTATAAATGACGTTCTGTTGTGCTTGACTACCGGCATCCTCCACGGCCTTTCCTGGCCCATCCTACCCGACGTCAACCTCTCTTTCCTCGCCTGGTTCGCCTTCGTTCCGCTGTTCATTTTACTCGAACGCCACCAACATTCCTTCTGAAAAAGCCTGGACGGTAGCTACGCGGCCATGCTGATTTTTGGCCTGATGACGGCTGGTTGGCTGTTCAGTT
>JBLHRW010000168.1:0-9815 GCA_047626445.1 Neolewinella sp. | reverse complement strand
GATTTTGCCGACTAACAAGGCGGAAAAACCGGAGCCTAGCCGTAGCTAAGTGAGGATTTTTCCAACGCAGTTAGGCGGTAAAAGACACCGCGAATTAGGCAATGAAACTTAGATTACACTGTACTAGATAACCTCATTTAATAGTCTGAGGAAAATAGCCTGGCAATGTTGAATCGTTATGGGATGATCGTCTCGCTCGTACGCGGTAACAAACAGGCAACCCCGACGACTATACATATAAGGATACACTCCCCTACCCTAAAACAAAAAACCCGGGCCACCATAAGGCAACCCGGGCAAATCTGTGTTCCGCTTCAAATAGCGAAACCTGAGCTGATTTAACCTTCTTTACCAAGTTGTGGGTAAGGAAGCTTAAACCAAGCAAACAAGTTAGGTTTCAAGTTGCGGGCTACCAAGGTAGCCTACAACTCGAGACCTGTACCTTGATTAAACGCAAGCCGGCTTCACGGTCTTCACGATTCGCGCAGCAACCTTGTAAGGGTCTGCGGCAGAGTTCGGACGACGATCTTCCAGCCAACCTTTCCAGCCACGCTCAACGGTGGCTACGGGAATACGGATAGAAGCACCCCGGTCGGAAATACCGAAGCTAAACTCATCGATGCTTTGGGTCTCGTGCAGACCGGTGAGGCGGAGGTGGTTGTCGGGACCGTAGACGGCGATGTGCTCCTTGACAAGTGGGCGGAAGGCTTCACACACCTTCTCGTAATCTTCTTTCTTGCCACTTTCGCGAAGGAAGGTATTGGAGAAGTTGGCGTGCATACCTGAACCGTTCCAGTCGCCGGGAACCGGCTTAGCTTCGTAATTGATGATGATACCGTACTGTTCGGCTACTCGGTCGAGGAGGAAACGAGAGAGCCAGATCTGGTCCCCAGCTTCCTTAGCGCCTTTGGCAAAGGTTTGGAACTCCCACTGACCAGGGGCTACTTCACAGTTAATACCTTCTACGGTCAGGCCGGCATCCAGACAAACGTCGAGATGTTCTTCAACGATTTCACGACCGTAAGCGTTAGCGGCTCCTACTGAACAGTAGTAAGGGCCCTGTGCAGCTGGCTCGGTACCGTCGGCAGGAAAGCCAAGGGGTAAATTGGTTTCTGGATCCCAGAGGAAGTACTCTTGCTCGAAGCCGAACCAGAAGTCGCGGTCATCGTCGTCGATGGTAGCACGGGCGTTGGAGGAGTGCGGTTTACCGTCGGCTTGCAGGACTTCCGTCAATACGATGTATCCGTTCTTGCGCTGCGGGTCGGTGATGATGGCAACGGGCTTGAGGAGACAATCGGAATTACCGCCTTCGGCCTGCTTTGTAGAAGATCCATCAAAAGACCACATAGGGCAATCTTCGAGTTTGCCACTGAAGTTTTCGACAATTTGGGTTTTGCAACGCATATGTTGCATGGGCTCGTAACCGTCGAGCCAGACGTACTGTAGCTTATGTTTGATAGCCATGGAGTAAAATTAATTGATGATTGGTTAAATCAGATTTAAGAAATGGGGCGCGGACGCCGGTGCAAGGTATTGCTTTTCGAAGAGCAAGGTTATGCAGACCAGCGGCCGGCCGTGGTTGTTTTAGTCTATTTTTAGAAGCTGTAAACGCCGGCGAGAAGGAAAGCGACGGCGCTGTCATCATCCGCTCCGAAGCCATGGAAGTCGTTACTTCCGCTGTCTAGGCGAATCTCCGGGATAATACGCATGTCGCCTACTTTGAAGTTACCGCTCAGGGTTAGCGCTAAGACGCTTGGCTGGTCAGTGTCATCACCATCTGCGGCAGTGCTGGCGAAGTACTCCCCACGGAAGCTCAGATCGGCAGTTTCGCTCAGGCCAGCAGTGGCGTAAAGCGCGGTACCGAAAAAGCCACCTGCAGAGGTTCCATCGATTGAAGTACTGTAGCTGCTGGTATTGAGGCCCAGCATGAAAGCATCACTTAGCTGGAAGGTAGCGGTCAGGTCCACCTGCATTTCGTTGAGATTATCCTCTCCGGATACGTCTTCAGTCTCCGTACCGGTGATGGCGTTGAGGTAAACACCAATTTTATCATTGCCATAGCTCAGCTGACCGCCGAAGTGCTTGCCCTCGATGGCATCGAACTTGGAGTCGGTGTCGTTAAAAACGCCTACCATAGCACCAAAACCTTCGCCGAAGCTAAAGTCAACCTTAGCACCCGTATGGTAGAACGGACCGTTACTGAACAGGTGGCTCATGGAGTAGTTCATGTTAGCCGGCGCGTCAATGACCTCGTAACCAACGAAAGTACCGAAGTTGCCCAGGGTAAACGTTACGCTTTCAGAAGGAGAGTAGGTTACAAATAATTGCTGGACGGTACTGGCGAAGTTGAGACCGCCAATGCCGAGGTTAGAGTCGCTATTAGCACCGACGGCGCGAGGCCCGAAGCCGATTTGGCCGACAAAGCTGACCTTACCCATGGACTTTTCCGCAAGCAGGTTGACGTTACCGATCCCAAAAGTATTGGTTAGCTCCGTGAAGGAACTGCCAAAAGGGATGTAGAATTTATCATCGCCTTCACCATCGACACTACTCAGGTTCCCCTGGTAGTAAGCGTCCACGTAGCCCGTCAGGCTGAAAGAAGGTTCTTCCTCTTCTTTCTCCTCTGCTACGGGAGCAAGAATCGGATCAGTAGCCGGCAATTCGGCCGCGTCCTGCGCGAAAAGGTTGAAAGAAGAGAAGAGCAATGCAGTAAAAGTTAGTTGATAAATAAGTTTCATGATGGGGGAGTTAAAAACGCGTGAATTATTGTGATTAATTCCGGATACGAACTGCCCCGAGGTAGTTGGGCAAAACAGATTGCTTGCTTACCTTTGGTCCTCTGCTGTAAAGCAGAGAAAGATCCTTAGTTGGGGGCGACTTCGTCGTTTCCGGCGGGCCCGTTTGGCGTTGCAGCGCTGGCGGGCCTTTTTTTGATCGCATTGCGATCAGAGTTGTCGGGCTGTCAAGTTGTCGGGTTGTCCTCGGGAGATCAGGCTAGTGGATAGTCCGACAACTCGACAACTCGATTATCCTTCGCTGGTGAGCTGAAAGATGCCGTCTTCCTTACTCAGGGTATAAGCGTGCATATCGTGCTCGCCGATGTCGAGGCCTTTTACTTCCTCCTCTGCGGGAACCCGGATGCCCATAATGGCCTTAAGTGCTCCCATGATGCCAAAGGCAGCAACGAAGGAAAAGGCACCAATAGATAGGGTACCGATGAGTTGGGTAACAAAACTGTGCTCGGGGTTGGTACTGAAAATACCTACCGCCAACGTACCCCAGATGCCGCAAATACCGTGTACTGAAGTAGCACCAACGGGGTCATCGATTTTGAGTGTCTTGTCGAAGAAAACAATACTGAAGGGTATGATGATACCGGCAATCGCACCTACTGTGATTGCTCCCATGCCAGTGAAACTGTCGGCACCAGCTGTCACACCGACCAACCCGCCAAGAATACCATTGAGCACCATGGAAAGGTCGTAAGACTTAAACATGAAGTAGGAGACAAAGAAGGCAGCAACACCACCGGCTGCAGCAGCCAATGAGGTGGTAACGAATACGAGAGAGACACCGTTAGGGTCAGCACTCAGAACGGAACCGCCGTTGAAGCCGTACCAGCCGAACCAGAGGAGAAATACACCAATAGCCGCCAGGGGCATACTGTGTCCGGGGATGGCATTGACTTTACCGTCTTTGCCATACTTCCCCTTACGGGCGCCGAGCAGGAGAATACAGGCCAAGGCAGCAAAGCCACCGGCAGCATGTACGAGAGAGGAGCCGGCAAAGTCATAGAAACCCAGTTGATCAAGCCAGCCACCGCCCCATTTCCACATACCGGTAATGGGATAGGAGATGGCGACGAAGATCGTCGCAAAAATCAAGAAGGGAACCAGCTTAATCCGTTCCGCTACGGCACCGGACACGATGGTGGCACAGGTGGCAGCGAACATGCCCTGAAAAATGAAATCGGAGTAGCCGGTATAAGTGGCTCCACTTTCGGCGGCGGCGGCATATTGCGCTACTCCGTCGACGGTCTCGATGGCGCCAGCGGCCCAATCCATCGGTGCAAAGCGGCCGAGCCAACCGGTGATCAGCTGTTCATCTCCCGGATACATCAGGTTGTAGCCTACGATATAATAGGTCAGCAAACCAATACTGATGATCATCGAATTTTTGAAAAGGATATTAACAACGTTCTTACGTTGTACAAAGCCGGCCTCAAGACTGGCAAACCCAAGGTGCATAATGAAGACGAAACATGTCGCCACCAGAATCCAGAGGTTATTTACTGTAAACAATGCTTCCATAGCAAGGAGAGTTTTTTTTTAACTAGTAAGATGGGGGTTACCAAATACTCATCTTCCGGGCAGAACCTTTTCTCTTAAAATGAGATTAGAAAGTCCTTCCCCCGAAAGTGAGGTGGATAGTGGTCTTATTTGGTTATGGCTAAGGAAGGGTGGAACCAAAGGACGGCAATAAGTGATGCCGATATAGTGTGTAAAGCTCTGGTTCCTAAGAATGTGGCGGAGTGGTTAAATCACACCTAAACAGTTATTAAAAGTGCTTTCAAATCGCACTTTCGTTTTCTTCTCCGGTACGAATCCGAACAACGCGCTCGATATCAAATACAGAGATCTTACCATCGCCTACATTACCGGTACGGCCGGCGGAAGAAATGGCTGCAATAATGGGCTCCACCATATCAGTCGGAGCGAGAAGGTCGAGCTGAAGGCGAGCAATGTAGTCTGCGTCGTAGACACTACCCCGATAGGTAAGCTGCTCTCCGCGTTGAAGGCCGAAGCCTTTCACTTCGGTGAGGGTGAAAAATTTCACGTCAATGTCAGCGAGCGCATCACGGATTGCCTCAAAGCGGGACAAGCGGATAATAGCTTCAATTTTCTTCATTGGTGGTTTTTTCAGATCACATTTCCCTGGTAAGGGGAAGTGGAACGTTTTTAGTGGGGATAAAAACAGTTTTGTGGTTAGTGCAGCTCAGCTAAAGATCGTCACCTTCGCTTTGATAATAACAAATGTCTGAAAGCCTTTCACTTCCACAGCACCTGATAGGGTTGTACCTTGTGACTTCCAAGGTACACCTTACACCCTTAAATTACTGATTTCCAGTAATTAATAATAAAATTTAGTACTCCCCCCAACGCCTCCATCAAGGTCAAAAATATAGCACATAATCCTTCTTCATGACAAAAGAGGTCAAATATCAACTGTGGCGACTGATTAAATCCCTGACCAAAGCGGAGAAACGCAACTTCAAGCTTTATGCCACTCGTGCGGGCGCTACAGGGACGAGTAAGTTCATCCAGCTGTTTGACGTTATCGACAGGATGGTCGATCCCGACGACGCTTTGGCGATGAAACGGATGAAAATCACCACCGGCCAATTCAGCAACCTGAAACGGCATTTATACCAGGAGTTGCTTACCAGTCTGCGGCTTATTTTCATCCGTAAGGAAATTGACATCGAGCTCCGGGAACAGATAGATTTCACGCGCATCCTTTATGGTAAAGGGCATTACCTGGATGCCCTCCGCACCCTCGAACGGGCCAAGACAAAAGCCGTGGAACACAATCAGGATTTGCTGCACCTGGAAATTTTGGAGTTTCAGAAGCTGATCGAAGCCAGGCACATTACCTTATCCCGTCAGGTATCCAATAAAATGGACCTGCTGCTGAATGAGTCCGGCGAACGCAGCCACAACGTGCTCAATACCAGCGAGCTCTTCAGCCTTAGCATCCAAATTCACGGTCGTTACATTGAAGGTGGCCACAGCAAGGATGAGGATGAAAGGCTGACTACCCGGAAGTTCTGGGATTCCATCCAGGCACACCGGGTAGGTCGGGCCTCCGCACCGAACACTTTTCACCAGCAGGTGCATCGCTTCCAGGCCGGTATGTGGTACCACTACATTCAACTCGACATAAGTGCAGCCCTCGAAGCTGCGATCAATGTTCAGACCCTCTTTACCCTCAGTCGGCAGATGATCTTCAAGGATCCTGACCTGTATCTAAGGTCTATGTATTACGTCGCGATGCTGGCTTACCTCCGACAGGATGAGCGAACCGTAGCGCGTAACGTACAGCGACTAGATGAATTCCTTGGTGATGAAAAAATACACCTAAACGAAAATTCACGGAGCATTGGCAAGATCTACTCCAACCTAAGTACATTCAATCTCTATTTTCTGCAACGGGATAAGGAGCGTGCCTACGAGCACGGCCGAAAACTGATCAGTGACTATACCGAAGAAACATTCCGTCCGAATAATCATCGTTGGGGACTTTTTCTTTATAAGATTGCCGCGGCCAGCTTCCTAGTTAACCGATACGATGAAGCATTGGACCACCTGAACGACATCATTAATACGAGGAGCGGGGTTTTTCGGAAAGACCTTCTAATTAATACCCGTATTCTACACGCTATATGCAATTTCGAACTGAGTAACTACTCCCTGGTCGATTATCACCTGACTAGCCTGAGCCGGTTGCTGCGCCGCAGCCGCGAGACGGCGGAGGTGCACCGGCTTGCGGTATCGGCCATACGACGGCTACTGAATTTACCGGCTGCGGAGCGCGCGCCTATTTATGCCGACATCAGGGAAAATCTGGTCGCACTTCGGGAGCTCCCCTTTGAGAACAAGGCCCTGGCTTACCTTGGTCTGGAGGAGTGGCTGGACTTACATCTGTAGGATTTTCCAGCCTCCCGTTGGGCTACTAGTAATTTGGTAGCGGGGCCGCAGGTGCAAAGTAGGTCCTGACGGGAGCAATGATTGGCAGTGCCGTTCTACGGCCTTGGCCGGACCATGCTTCTAATAACTTTCCATCGCACCTGCGGCCGCGCCTAAAAATCCAGAAGTGCCTGCTACTACATATCTAAAAAAGTCTTAGCTTTAGCGAGCATTAGAACTCTTACTCCACAACCTACTCACATGAGATTTTCTACCCTCGCACAGGCTACCGTAGTGGCTTGCCTTACCCTTTTTTTAGGCGTTGCCTTTTCCTCCGGACCAGGAGCAAGTGGCACTTTCAGAACCGGTGCTCCGACTGCCGGCGGCGGAACGGAGAGCACCTGCAGCGGCTGCCACAACACTGGTTCCTTCGGTGAGCCCCAGGTCAGCTGGAATATTGCTACCACCATGGGCGGTACTAATATAACGAAGTATCTTCCGGGAGAAACCTACTTCGTTACCGTCAACGTATCTGCTCCGGTAGGCGCTCCTGCGGCCTACGGGTTCCAGTCTGTGTTTCTTAAGACAACGGACAATACCCAGGCAGGTATGCTTTCCGGCTTCGACGCCAATTCCCAGGGATCACCTAACGGAGATCGCACCTACGCCGAACACAACAAACGTACCCCTTCCGGCACCTGGGATTTCCAATGGAAAGCACCAGACGCTGGCAGCGGAGACGTACGAATTTACAGTGTAGGTAACTCCGTAAACAGCATGAGTGGCAATCAGGGCGACAGCGGATCTACCATGTCAACCACCATAAACCTGATGGAAGCCGCCTTACCTGTCACCCTGACGAGCATCGAAGCTCGGACGGAGAAAAACGACGTCATTCTTGACTGGGAGACTTCTGAGGAAGACAATGTTTCCCATTTCGAAGTGGAACGCAGTTCCAATACCGTGGAAGTTTTTGTGCCGATTGGCCGGGTGGCGGCAACGGGGTTCACCGAGTCTGGCGACGGCTACTACTATAAGGATGCCAACGCACCCAATGGAGAGCACTTTTACCGCCTGCGTATGGTTGATTTCGACGATACTTACACTTATAGCCCAGTCGTCTCCGCTAACGTTGAACGCAGCGACCGTGCGCTGCGCCTCTATCCTAATCCTGCTGTTGCCGAGGTCAACATCGACGCTCCACTACTGGACGGCGGACAACTACGGGTACTGGACTTGAACGGCAGGGAAATTTATTCCGGCCCACAACAGCCCACGCTTGACGTTAGTAGTTTTAGCCCAGGTGTTTACCTGATCGAAGTACAAAATGGTCGGGAGCGCATGGTAAAACCCCTGTTCAGGCGTTAAATCTTAACATTCGGCTCAAAAGGTCACATTACTCTAATTTATTCTTCGCAATTTTGGAGCTCCTTGGCACATGCCAGTGAGCGCTTAAACTTTTACTCTTAACTCGCTCTTTTATGACAATTTTCAACCATCGCTATTTAGCGATTTTCGCGGCCATTGGCCTGGCGATTTTCTTTCTGGCCAGCTCCAGTGGCCCTGCTGCCAACGGTAATTTCTACACTGGTGCTCCTAACCTCAACGGCGGTACCGAAGGCACCTGTAACACCTGCCATAGTTCTGGCGCTGCTACTTTCGGCGAACCGGTCATCAACGTTTCCCTTCTGGCTGACGGTGAAACCGATCCTGTTACCGAATACACACCGGGCCAAACCTATATGGTGACCGTTGCGGTTGGCTACACCATGGCGGCGCCTGAGGCCATTGGCTTTAGTTCTCAATTCCTTACGGCAAGCTCACCTGAGACCACTGCTGGCGTACTCGGAAACCCTGCCTCTGGTTCTCAGATTTCCTCCGGCCAGGGCGACCGTAAATACGCTGAACACAACACTCCGAATACGACCGACAGTCTTTTCACCTTTGAGTGGACCGCTCCGGAAGCAGGGGCCGGCGAAGTAAAAATGTACGTAGCGGCCAACCTGGTCAATCGTAACGGCAGTACCAGTGGCGACAGCGGCAGTACCTCTCCCACCGTCGTTTCCTTAACCGAGGGTGTACCATCGGCCGTCAACAACTTCGCCACCATTCCCCATCGCTTGTTCCCTAACCCTGCCAGTGGTTCTGCGACACTACAAGTGGCGCCACCGGCCTCCGGAAGCTACGAGCTAAGCGTAACGGGCATGAACGGACAGACCTTACGTACCGAACGCCTGCAGCTTACTGCCGGAAGCACCCAACTGGCGGTGCCGGTAGAAGGCCTAAAGACAGGAGTATACGTAGTAAGCCTTACCGGTACGGGAAGCCGCCTGGTGACACGGCTGCTAATCAATTAAATCGTTTCTCCTAACCAGCTCTTAGCTGGAAGGATGATTTTGGCGCCACTTCCGGTTATGGGAGTGGCGCCTTTTTTTCCTGCACTAGCGCTGCGTCAATTTCGGCACTTTACTTGCACTGTTTTTCAGCGACTGGTTTCCCGCTACCCCTGCCTACCAGTAGCCGGAGCAAGCCCCGCCCGACCAGCATAAAACCAAAAATTTCTGGAGGCACCCATAAGTTTGCCCTTTGCACATTACTTTCGCCCCAAAGTAACCGATATGACCAGCCCCCGAGCACTCGAAGACGTAGCCGAATTTCACCACACCTTTCACCTTCCGGTACTAGATACCCCGCAGATACCCGATGCAGATCGCTGCCGCTTACGGATGAATTTGCTACAGGAAGAACTTAACGAACTTGCGGAAGCCATAGAAAACAACGATCTGATAGAGGCGGCGGATGCATTTGCTGACATCCAGTACGTCCTCAGTGGTGCCATCCTGGAGTTTGGCCTTGGCGAGAAGTTCCGTAGCCTTTTTGAAGAAGTCCACCGTTCCAACATGAGCAAGACCTGTGCGACAATGGAAGAAGCCGAAGCTACCGTTGCACATTACGCTGCGAAAGGGCAGGAAGGCATCATCGAACCTTCGGGGAAGGTATTCCTGGTATACCGGACTTCGGACCGCAAGGTGCTTAAAAATAAATTTTACTCTCCGGCCGATTTGAAAAGTATGATGGGGTAAGGTTGCAGGTTGCAGGTTGCAAGTTGCAGGTTGCAAGTTGCAGGTT
>JBLHRW010000167.1:0-9842 GCA_047626445.1 Neolewinella sp. | reverse complement strand
CTGCTTGGCCAGTTTTATGTAGTAGTCCAGCGTAAACTTGGTCTTCTTCGGGTCCGTGATGTCTCCGGTGTAACAGATACAAGCCTCGGCGAGGCTATCGGTGTTTTCCCGGACAGTCTTGATGCTGACCTCCATATTTTTGACCCAGTTGAGGGAGTCGAAAATCCGGAACAGGTCAATGCCACCGGTCATCTCACCGGTGAGCTTCTTGTC
Organism: Neolewinella sp.; assembly: GCA_047626445.1. Lineage (GTDB taxonomy): Bacteria > Bacteroidota > Bacteroidia > Chitinophagales > Saprospiraceae > Neolewinella. The sequence continues at coordinate 9,629 of JBLHRW010000167.1, read as the reverse complement.
ATCTCCGTAAATCGGGAAGCCAGCGGCGGCTTCCTCGATGAATTTAACGATCAGGTTATCGGGGTAAGCCTTATACCCTACGGCGTTGCTGCCGCGCAGCAACATTTGAAGGATGGTGTTCGGCATGGCCGTCCGCAGCTTCCGGAGCCGCCGCCATGGGTCAGCTTTAAGGAAGCGCATCGCCACGTCGAAGGTCGCACCGCCCCAAACTTCCATGCTGAACAGGTCCGCAGGTTGGTTAACGGCGTAACTCTCAGCGACGTTGAGCATATCGAACATCCGCATGCGGGTGGCGAGGAGGCTCTGGTGGGCGTCGCGGAAGGTGGTATCAGTGTAGTGGATTTTCTTTTCGGCTTTGAGCCAGTCGACAAAGCCGTCGCGGCCAAGTTCTTTCAGCTTATCGCGGTTGCCCTTGGGCATTTGCGCAAACTGATCGAAGGCGGGAACGACCGGCTTGAGGAAGCTCCGGTCTTTATCCGGGGTTTTCACGTCGGCGTTTCCGTTCACGACTACATCCGCCAGATAGGTGAGCATTTTCGTGCCCCGGTCACGGAAGTTGTGCGGCTTCATCAGCTCCGGATGCTCGGGGATAAAGCGAACGGTTGCCTTACCCTTCTGAAAATCTTCATTTTCCAGCAGGTTCAGCAGGAAGCCGACGTTGGTTTTTACGCCACGCACGCGGAATTCCCGCAGGGCACGGTGTAGGCGATTAGCGGCGCCTTCGAGGGTACGACCGGTACCGGTCACCTTCACCAGGAGGCTATCGAAATATGGGCTGATGACGGCTCCGGGGAAGGCCGAGCCGGCATCCAGACGGATGCCCATACCGCTGGCGGAACGGTAGGCGATCAGCGTACCGTAGTCGGGCTTGAAATCGTTGGCGGGGTCTTCGGTGGTTACCCGGCACTGAACGGCAAAGCCGTTCACCGATATATCGGACTGGTCCCGAATGAAGATCGTTGGATGCTCCAGCGGGTAGCCCATCGTGACGAGGAACTGGGTACGCACCAGGTCAATACCGGTAATTTCCTCCGTGATGGTGTGCTCCACCTGGATGCGGGGGTTCACCTCAATGAAGTAGATGGAATCATCCTCATCCACCAGGAATTCAACGGTACCGGCACAATAGTAGCCGACGGCTTCACCCAGTTGTAGCGCGTATTTGTATAGTTTGCTCCTCACCTCATCACTTAGGTTAGCTGCCGGAGCGACTTCAACGACTTTCTGGAACCGGCGCTGCACCGAACAATCCCGCTCGTGCAGGTGAACCAGTTTACCGTAGTGATCTCCCAGCAACTGCACCTCGATGTGACGTGGGTTCTCTATGTATTTCTCCAGGAAGATGGTACCGTCACCAAAGGCCGTCTCAGCCTCACTAGCGGCTTCCACCACTTCTATGCGCAGGTCTTTCTCGTTACGAACCACGCGCATTCCTCTGCCGCCGCCGCCGCTGGCGGCTTTGATGATCACAGGATAACCAATCTGGGCTGCTTCAGACGCGGCTATCTCTGGGTCAGAGATGTCCTTATCACTGTCCTGAATCAGGGGAACTCCCACCTTACGGGCCAGGTTCTTGGCGGCTACTTTATCACCAAGCTGGTCCATACTTTCCGGTGCAGGACCGACGAAAGCGATGCCAGCGTCCCGACAAGCTCGGGCAAAGTCTACGTTCTCCGACAAAAAACCGTACCCCGGATGGATTGCATCTACTTTATGCTCCACCGCCAGTTTTATGATCGCTTTAATATCGATATAAGGCCGCAACGGTTCGTCATCCGGTCCGATCTGGTAGCTCTCGTCCGCTTTGTAGCGGTGCAGGCTATAGCGGTCTTCGTAGGTATAAATCGCTACGGTTGCCAGCTTCAACTCACTGGCTGCCCGTAAAATACGAATAGCGATTTCACCGCGGTTGGCGACCAATATTTTCTTAAAGCGGGTTATTTTCACGTCAGACATAGAGCGTTGATTGGGGTATTTGCTCAAGATAAGAAGCAATGGCTAAATAGGCACAACACTGTCTGAGATTACTTAGCTTTGAAAGTAAACGTTCTTGTTAATTTACGATTTGTAGATTGATGGGGACACTATTCTTCCACCCCCAACACCCCAAAAACATCGTCCTTCCCCGTAATGTACCGATCCGAAGTAACCTCCTTCAACCATCGCTCCTTGATGACCGGATTGATTTGTAGGCGGGCATCGATTTCCTGGAAGGTCGGATTATCGTCCCACATCCGATGCGATGTCCAGTTGGCATTGATGTAGCTCACTGCTTTTACCACGTCGCGGTTGTCGTGGATGGTGTTGAAAAAGGGCCGAAACCAAAGCTCCCACGCTTCTTCTGCCTGCGCGGGGTCCTCCAACATCGTTTGCCGGGTCTTACCCTGGCTCGCCCGGGCGGGATCCGGATGGGAGATGGTCGGGGTAGCTTCGGCGATAAAGCAAGGTTTGCCCTTTTTTCGAGCAAATTCCACCATGTTCGCCTCCTGGTGTCGGTTGAAGAAGGAATAGGCGCACCAATCGACCACGTCATCGCCGGGGTACCACGCCTCCAGCACCTCCATAGGTGCATCGGCACCGTGGCTTTGCCACACGTAAGCGACGTTGGTTACCCCCATTGTATCGTACAGCTCTCTGACCCGGCGGAAGGCCTCTTTATAGGCTTTCTGGTCGTAGTTGTTCCAGGGACCGGCGAATTCGTAGCCGATGCGTAGGAAGACCGGCCGGGGAGCGATTTCTTTCAACCAGTTGCCAAACCTCCGGAGCGTATTGTCGAAACCGCCTTTGGCAATTTTCTTTTCGTGGTTCACCATCCAGAAACCGATGGCGAGTGCCTGGCCGGCAAAATCCTCATCAGCCAGCTGAAGACTTATGTTATTAGGTCCGTCTCCCCAATCGTGGGTTTCCCAGATGCCGTCCAGTCCTTCCATCACGTGGCCGAAGGAATTGTCTCCTGTCGAAATACCGGTATACATCGTGAAGCCACCTGGTGCTGGAAAGTGATTGTAATACCCATCAGCGTAGTCTTCCAAACCACCCAGGGCTTCCAGTTCCTGGCCGATGAAGAGAAGACACTTGCCGTCTGCGGGTTCGAATTTGGCGGGTGTTCGCTCGGGCACTGGTGTTTCGGTAGTTGCCAGGTCCCGGTTGGAATTGCAGGCGGTTAATAAGCAGGCAGCGAAAAGTACTATGACGAGTGCGTATTTCATCTTTGCGTTTTTATCTTTTGACTTAAGGGCGAGGGGCAACTTCTTCGTATTTCCAGTTACTGAAAGTGGCCATCCCCCCATGTCCGCTCAGGTCCTGGCAACAGACGCCCACAAAAGCGCCCGTAAAGGCAGCTCGGTACCGTTGGTCGGCATCCTGTACGTAGTCATCGGAAAGGATACTGCCGTCCAGGCAGGGGCCAGCTTTTTGCCAGTCACCGCCGGTAATCGCGTAGAAAAATTGCACCTTGCCACCGCCCCAGTCAACCTTAAGTTGCACGGGGCCGTTGCCCGGTAGCTCAAGCGGTATTTCCAGCATTTCGCGGACCTGGTACTTATCACAAACCAGTACTTGCAGCACCCGCGCCTCACCAACGCCGGCGCTCACATAAGCATACAACCAATGGTAAGAATTGTAATAGCACACCAGGCCAGCCAGCTGTTGGAAGTGTCTGGGCTGAAAACCGAGGGTAACGGAAGCGGTAAAGTGCAACGATTTCACCCGCCGGGCCACCAGGCTTTGCCGATGCAGGCTGCTCAGGCTCTGCCGGCCGGTCAGCGCCAGCACACCGGGTGCGGTCAACCGGCACCAGGCATCGGTTATTGGTTCACGGAGCGACTGAAAATGCAGGTTCAAAGCATCCTCCCCAAAGCCATAATTATTTGGCGCGGCCGCAGGTGCCGAAGAAGTTTTTGAAGCAAGGTCAAACCGTTGGCGGGCGATCCGCCCGCCGCCCCGCAGCCGGGGCCAGCCGTCGGCACCCCAGACCAATTCTTCCAGCAAGGTCTCCCGGCCCAGGGGACAACGCCCGCGTTCGGTCAGTGGCCGGCCGGTAAGACAAACGATGTACCACTCCCCCCTGGGCCCTTCCACCATATCGCCGTGCCCCGTCTTTTGCAATGAGGCTGCCGGGTGATCCCGTGCCGACAAGATCGGGTTCTCCGGATGGACCTCGTAGGGACCTTTCAGGTGCTTTGACCTGGCCACCGTAACGGCGTGGTTGTATTCCGTACCGCCTTCGGCCGTAACCAGGTAGTACCATCCGTCTTTTTGGTACAGGTGCGGCCCTTCGGTGATACCTAGTTCCGTGCCCGGAAAAAAATGCTCCGCCTTACCGATCAGCCTTTGTTCGGCCACAGCGTATTCCTGGATCGTCACACCGCCGAAGAGCTTTCCCTGGCGATGATCTACCAGCATACTTAGGTAGTACTTCCGGCCGTCCTCATCATGGAACAGCGAGCCGTCAAAGCCCGAAGCGGACAGGAAAACCGGATCAGACCAATCTCCCCGGATGTCCTTCGTCGTCACCAGATAATTAGGCGTGTCTTTCCAGACGCCCTGAAAACTGTGCACATTGGAATAGACGAGGTAGAACGTTCCTTCGTGATAGCTGAGGCAGGGTGCCCACACGCCCCCCGAATCCGGAACGCCCCGCATATCCAACTGGGACAGGCGGTTCAACGGCCGACCAATCATTTCCCAGTTCGCCAGGTCGCGAGAGTGGTGCAACTGCACCCCGGGAAACCACTCGAAGGTGGACGTAGCAATATAATAGTCCTCCCCCACCCTGATGATCGAGGGATCGGGGTTGAAGCCTTTTAGGATGGGGTTGTGGAGGGTCATTGGGTTATTTTTAGACATAAGCTGTCCAATCTGTAGGTCTTAATTCTTACCGGTTTTCACAAAAAGAAAGGGCCTATTAGGTTTCACCAGCCTTACGGAACAACGTTGAGCCGGCTCGAATAAAACCAAAATCCGGCACCCTGACAGATTAGACACCCTATGTGTAGAAGCCTGAAAGCGAAGGAGGCTAGAGGGAAGGCGACTTAGGGCGAAGTGGATGTCCAAATTCTGACCACCCTACATCCGATGAGCGAATCCGTCCCTCTTTCCTTGCTTCTTAAGTCCGTAGCCTGCACCTGCGACCGCGCCAAAACCTACTTCACATACTCCCGCTCGATCTCCTCCAGCGTCTTTCCCTTCGTCTCGGGCAGTACCCGTAAGAAGAGCAAGAACCCGAGGGCGGCAATAACGCCGTAGATCAGGAAGGTGAGGCTGCTACCAAGATTGGACAGCTCCCAGGGGAAGAAACGGGAGACGCCCCAGCTGGCGAAACCGTTGATGAAGCCGATAAATCCGATGGCCAGGCCTCGGTAGGCATTGGGGAACATTTCGGAAAGCATCACCCACATCACGGGGCCCAGCGAAAAGGCAAAACACGCGACGAAGCCGAGGATTCCGATCATTACCATGATCGCGTTCATCGTCGTTGCCCGTTCCAGGATGTCCCCTTCGTACTTCTTGTAAGCCTGCTCTCCGACGGCGGTTTTCATCGCATTCTTGAAGGTAATGTCGTTATCAAAAGTCTGGCCGGCCAGCGGCGCAAGCGCGGCACCATCCAGCTCCGTAAGTTCGGCGATATCGGTTGTGCTGAGGGTATAGGTAGCTTGTTTGAAGCTGTACGCACACAACAACATCGTGATGGCGATGCCTCCGATTCCGGCCAGCAACAGCTTGCGCCGTCCAATCCGGTCGATCAAAAAGATGGCCACTACCGTGAAGATTACTGAAGTGAGGCTCAGCCATACGCCCGAGGTGAAGGCGGCGTCGGTACCGATACCGGTTTGCTTGAAGATGGAGGTGGCGTAAAAATAAATGGCATTGATGCCCGTCACCTGTTGCAGGATGCCGATGGCAATACCTACCCAGAGGATAAAGCGCAGCTTGGGCGCGAATAGGTCCCAAATGCTCGTCTTCTGTTCGGAAGCCGCGTCTTTGGCCATGCTTGCGATGATCTCATCTGCCTCCCTGCGGGCTGCGGTTTCCCCGTGCAGCCTTACCAGCACCTGCTCCGCTTCTGCCGTTTTGCCTTTCAGAAACAACCACCGGGGGCTGCGCGGCACAAAAAACAGGAGGATAAAGTAGAGGATTGCGGGGAAGAATTCGAGCCCGAGCATCCAACGCCAGACGGTATCATCCGTGAGCCCGTAGGCACTCTCGTTGTTCAGGCCGTTGAGGTAAGCGTTGCAGAGGAAGGCGGCAAAGAAGCCCAGCACAATATTGAGCTGTTGGATGGAGACGAGAGAGCCCCGTCGTTCTGCCGAGGAGATCTCTGCAATGAAGGTGGGGGCGATGACCAGCGCAGCACCAAAGGCAATACCGCCAATCAGCCGAGCTGCGTACAAGGCTTCGTAGCCACCGGCGTAGGCCGACCAAATGGCAGACAATGCGTAAAGGAAGGCGACGATGATCAGCAGGATCCTCCGGCCGACGACGTCGCTGAGTTTTCCGGCCACCAGCATGGCGAACATCGCGGCCAGCGTTGGGGCTGCCACGATGGCGCCTTCCTGCCCGTCAGTCAAGTCAAGGAAGGGGCCGACGAAATTCATTACGCCGGAAATGATTCCGGCATCAAAGCCGAAGAGGAATCCGCCCAGCGATACTACGGTGGCCAGGAAGATGGTGAAGTTGGAGGTCTTTTGCATGTCGATAAAAGTGAATGGGTATTTCCCCACAATATGCGTCTCTTATCCTAACCAAACCACGTGAATCCAATATTTTTGGCTAATCGGATCAACAGATCATCCGCTTCAAGACCTCCCCAATGGGAAAACGGTCCGGCCGTACTTGATGAAAAAGCCGGTCAGCCTTACATCGAAGCGATAGATGCAATCCTGGTGCTAGTACCTATTCTGATATTGCAATCCTGGTCCAGTTACTGCGCAGCCAGACAGGCCGATCTTTGTCTTGCAAAACCAATTAAGCTAACAGTAAAACCTTCAGATTTGACCATTCTATTAAACCTCCCAATCCCCTTTCCTTTTACTAGCTTTGTATCTTACAGTAAATACGCGCTGTATACAACTCCCCGTTCTTGGAAAAGCAAGCTCTTATTGAAGGCATCCGGTTAGGTGATCCAAAGGTGATCAACTTCATCTATGCCAACTACCATCTGGCCATCATCCATTTGGTAGAGACCAACTCTGGCACCAGGGAAGATGCGCACGATGTTTTTCAGGAAGGCTTAGTGGTTATGTTTCAAAAAACCAAGGACCCTGACTTTGAATTAACCAGCCAGTTCCTTACCTATTTGTACGCCATTTGCCGCAATATTTGGTCGAACCGATTACGAAAGAAGAGCGGCAAGGAAGTTAGCCTGGAAGATAGTTTTCAGGAAACCGTTGCGGATAATGATCCGCCGATAACCGACGACAACGAGCAATACCACCTTTACCGTAAGATGTTTTTAAGGTTGGGGGAAGGTTGTCAGAAGATATTGCGGCTTTACCTCCGCAAAACGACTATGGAAACCATCATGAAAAAAATGGGGTTCAGCAGCATCAACTACACCAAAAAGCGCAAATTCATGTGCAAGGAGAAGCTGGTAAAACTGATCAAAAACGACCGAAGTTTCTCGGAGATCAGTAACCCCTGAATTATTATAACGCTACTTATAAATGTCATCCCAGAACACAAATAAAGATATTAACGACCACCTGGATGGTGCTTTATCCGAACCGGAGGAGGCCGCCTTTCAGCAAAGTATTGGCAACACCCCGGGGCTGGCCAAGGAGCTACAACTTTGGCGGAACATCGATGAAGCCACCAGCGATGAAGCCACCCTTAATTTTCAGCTTAAGGTGACTGAAGTCGGCGCCAGTTACCAGTCCGGCCCAGTGGCTAAAGTTCGGTTCCTTAGCGGAGTTCGGCGCTACCTTGCCATCGCAGCATCTGTCCTTATTCTGGTTAGCGGAGGGCTGTTCGTTTACCAGCAGTTGGATGGCCAGAAAAGAAGTGGTTCAGAACTTTACGCCAGTAATTACACCTCCTATGACCTCAGCCAGGTCCGGAAATCCGAAACGGGTACGACCACGGATATTTTTGCCCAGGGTGTTGCGCGCTACGCCGCCGGAGATTTCAACCAGGCGGCAGCCTTGTTTGCTCCGCTGACCGAAGAAGGCACCATCAAAATGAAGGCCACTTTTGCCCTGGCGCATGCCTACCTCAACCAAACGCCTCCGAAGACCCTGGAGGCGGAGACCCAACTGCGGTCGATCATCACCGACGATAACAGCAGTTACGTAACCAGTGCCAAATGGTACCTGGCATTGATCCACCTGCAGCGCGAAGAGATTACTTCCGCAAAACCATTGTTGGAGGCGGTCCAGCAATCAGGCGGCAAGTTGGGCAGGGCGGCTAAGGATATCTTGGTGGCCTTGGAGTGAGTGTTTTATGGGGTAAGTATTAGACCTGCGGTGTCCAATCTACTGGACTTTAGCCAAGCCGGGCTCTTGGAGAAAAAACAAGGGCTTGTCCGGTTAAAACCTGCCTATAATCCTCATGGCAGGTCAGGTTAATTTCGGCACTTTGCTGCAAAACGTGGTCGCCCGTACTTCTACATAAGTACATCTGCAACCAGGCAATCCCCGCCCGCGCGCCCGCGACAAAACTAAGCCCTACTCCATCCGTTATAATTCCATTATGAAAAAGCTCCTCTTCCTCACTCTTCCTTTTATCCTGCTTTTTACCGCCTGCAATACGGTTCAGGACTCCTCCGATAAATCAGCCGTAGCCAAAGAAGAAAAGATGGTCCCCGGCCACTTCACTGGCGGACTTTATGAATACTGGTACGAAGGCAAAGCCGAGATCAATACCTACGAACTGGAACAGGCCCGCTACGGAGACCTGCGCCCCGGGCAGGTCAGCATGATCTTTGTCTCCGAAGACTTCCTGACCGACAAACAGGTCAAGAACGACAACTACGCTAACCCGAATTCAACGCCGATCATCAAGACGAACACGATACGCCGCTTCGTGACGGGGATCTACGACTACTCCATCATGACGTCTGTATTCACCCCTACCAAAACGAACGAACAACCCCACACCCTGAAGGTAACCACGAGTTTGCAGGACTGGTGTGGCCAAACCTTCACCCAGCTTAATTACGCCGGTGCTGGCAATTGGAACCAACAGTTGCGCTCCTACTTTGAAAAAGAAGGCGACACCAACCTAAGCCTGCCAGCCGACTTCCTCGAAGACGAAGTGTACAACCGTATTCGTTCGGGTTGGAAAAACCTACCTACCGGCGAGTACTTCGTCATTCCAGCGACCAATTACCTGCTGATGACCCACCAGCCTTACCAAGCTGCCCGGGCCACCGTTAGCCTCAGCGATTATTCCGGAGACGATTTCACCAAGCCTGATCTGAAAGCCTACGTCATCGACTACGGCGGTCTCGGCCGGAAGCTAGAAGTTATCTTCGACAGTGCCTCGCCCTACGTCATCCGTGGCTGGAACGAAACGGCCCCAAGTCGTGGTAAAAACCTAACCACGAAAGCACGCCTCAGCCACCAAAAACAAGCGCCCTACTGGAACCAAAACGGCCTTAAGGATGAACCCCTCCGAGCAGAAATCGGACT
>JBLHRW010000166.1:0-9847 GCA_047626445.1 Neolewinella sp. | reverse complement strand
GCGCAGATGCGGCCAACAACCTTGACGCTGGTGCGGCCGCCGCTTGCCGCCGCCCGAAAGCCAGAACATTCATACCTTCTGGAGGTCCCCACTAGAGCAGCCTCCTAAAAGAAAAGCCAGGGCCTATCGGCCCTGGCTTTTTGATAATAAGGTTGCAAAAAAACGGAAAAACTATAGGCTTTAGGTATCTATTTATCAGGAACTACTCTCTCTACTTCCGATAGTACAAATATACGAGCAACTATCCATCAATGCAACTATATGCGTATTTTTAATTAAAAACGCAACTATGTAATCTTTAAGATTACACAAAATCGTTCTCTCTCTCTCCCCCTCGCTTTTATATGTACCTGTCTTCGGCAGTCATAGCAGGGTTCGCGTGCGCGCCTGCAGCTCCTACGGATCCTGTTGACGTACCTAAAAAATCAATGTGCGGATTAGCAAAAAAAGCCTGTACTTAGCAAAAATTAAATCATTGCTCTCACATGGCGGACATCACTAAGAAGAAAAAGACCTCTACCTTTAGAATCATCTTGTACTTTATCATTGGTCTGGTATTGCTGACCCTTTTCCTCGAGATGACGGGCATAGCCGACGTGGCCGGAAAACGGGAAACCAAAACCATCATTGACCGCCCGCACGCCCAATAAGGCGCGGCCGCAGGAGGCAACGTGAGGGTTTTCAAACAGCATAGCGGGCCAGCCATGTTTTGGCCTGGAGCGTAGTTGTGGCGGGTAGCGGGCTCGCCACCCCTATAAAGCTTTGGCTGGCCAAGAGTCCTTTGCGCCAGTCGGGGACTGAGCACCGGTTGCGGAAGTATGTCAAAATCGTAAACGATCCCCTTTCCACCTCGGATAAGAAGCCGTTTCAGGCTGGCTAGTGGTCTGTCAATATTGGATTTGTGGGTAAGCAGCGTAGTACTAAGCCGTGCTCAGGTCATAACCGTAGTTCTGCTTCTCTCACCTACTCGTTAGAACCAGCCAGCTCCCAGGTTCCGGAACGGCCAGGGGATAGACGCGAAAACAACCACAAGGCCGATGAGGTAGAAAACGCCAATGGTTTTCCATCCCTTGTTCAGCTCTGCCTGCCGCTTTGCCTTAACGTAGCCCATCGTGATCAGAACGATTCCAATAACCATGCCTAGTAAGTGCTCGACGGTATAGAACCGGGCAACGGAGTTGCCCATGATATCTCCTTCAAAGCTCACCAGCGGGCTGAGCCACAAGTAAAGCACGAGGCCAATCAACAACTGCACGTGGACGCTGATCATGGCGAATAACGCCAGCTTGTCCTTGCCCGGATAAACGGAGCCTCCCCGTCGCTTACCAAAGGCATTGAGAATGGCGAGAACTAATAGGATGAGGACCACCCAGCGCAGGCCGGAATGGGAATGTTTTAGTGCAGTGTAGAGTACTTCCATAACGAGCAGAATCTTTGCGTAGATCTGCAAGGTAAGCAACGGGGCGGTAATCTTACTTTTGACAAAGGACTTACTTGTTCAAACTTGTTCAACCTGCGGCTTGATCGGTTGGCCGGACCCCGCTACGCCATTTAACAAACCCATAGCCGGCCATTCCGATGTTGATGATCATCATGGCAGCAAAAAGAATAGCCCCCGTTCCAGCATAAATAAACACGTAGACGGCATCGATCACGATCCAGTACAACCAGTTCTCCAGGCGACGACCAATGAGTAAGAAGGTGGTGATGACGCTGAATACCGTAGTGATCGCATCAGGGTAGGTAGCGGCAGCCTCGAGCGTGTTGCTAAAAAAATAGCCTAGTGCTGTTCCACCGAGCAGTCCGCCTAAAATGGTGGTCAAATGCTCCCTGAATGACATCCTGGTGATGGGCAAAGCCTCGGTTTCCCCTCCCCCCTTTCCGCTCCATCTCCAGATGCCTACCCCTGCCATAACAAAGTAAAACACCTGTAGTAAGCCGTCGGAGACTAAGTTATATTCAAAAAAAGACTGCCAAGCCCATGTGGCTGTGCTCACCGCGGCAAACAACCAGCACCAGTTATTATCACGTGCCGCCAGCCAAACATAAGCCAGAGAAGTCAACAACGCCAACCAGTCAAGGAGGCCAGCTGCTGCAATTTGTTCCACTAATTGTTCCATTTTTTTACGAGGATTTCAGGTTGACGAAGGTACGCCGACCGGAGGAGTAACTTTTTTTCCTTTTTTATCGCCACCCTGTTGCGCATATTATTAACCCATCGTACCTTTGCAGCCGCTTCGCAAGAATGCCTCAGTAGCTCAGTTGGTTAGAGCGGCGGACTGTTAATCCGTAGGTCAAAGGTTCGAGCCCTTTCTGAGGCGCATAAAAAGTCGAGTACGAGCAATCGTATTCGGCTTTTTTATTTTTGGGTGGAGGGAAGGTTTATTCTCCTTTCTGCCTTTATTATTTCCTCCCTTTACTCCTTTACTCATGAGCTTACTTGCCATCGGAACCATTGCCTACGACGACGTTTTCACGCCTTACGGCGAAGTAAAAATGATCGAGGCCGGCAGTTGTACCTATATTGCCATGGCGGCAACGCAGCTCGTGCAACCCGTACAACTCGTTTCCATTATCGGCGGTGATTACAACCAGGATTTCCTGGCCGACCTTGAGCGTCGTGGGGCCGATCTCGAAGGAGTAGAAGTAGTGCCTGATGGCAAGTCCTTCTTTTGGGCAGGCCGTTACCACGACGACATGATGGGCCGGGACACGCTCGACACCCAGCTCAACGTTCTGGCGGACTTCAACCCCAAGCTCCCTCCAGCTTATCGGAACACCGATTACGTGATGCTCGGCAACCTCTCCCCCCAGGTGCAGCTGCAGGTAGTCGAGCAAATGGAGTCTAAGCCAAAACTCATCGCCCTTGATACGATGAACTTCTGGATGGATATTGCCCTGGCGGAACTCAAGGAAGTACTCAAGCGGATCGATGTACTGGTGATCAACGACGAAGAAGCCCGCCAGCTCAGCGGTGAGCTGAGCCTGTTGAAGGCCGCGGCGAAGATCGTAGACATGGGCCCTCGGATCATCATCATCAAGAAAGGCGAACACGGTGCCTTATTGTTTGACGGCGACAAACTCTTCTCTGCCCCAGCGCTGCTGCTGCCGACGGTTGTGGACCCAACGGGTGCCGGTGACACCTTCGCCGGTGGTTTCATGGGTTACCTCGCCGCTACCGATGACACCAGCTTCGCTAACCTCAAGCGTGCCATCATCTATGGTTCGGCCATGGCCAGCTTCGTCGTAGAAGACTTCGGCACTCGCCGTATGCAGGGCTTGACCAAAGAGATGGTCGAAGATCGGATCCAGCAGTTTGTGGAATTGATCAGCGTGGAGTTTTAAGACAAGCGCTAGCCTACCGCTCCCTGCCTTTTATCCTCTCCCTGCACCCGCGCGCCGTCGCCCAACTGCTCCGTAATACTGGCAAATGTTTGCTCGTACGTCGGGTTATTCGTACCGAACCAACGGTCCCAGTAATTAAAGTATAAGCCAAAATTGTACCGCCCGTCGAGGTGGTGCTGATTATGGTGCGTGCTGGTATTGAAATACCGGCCAACCGGATGGCGGACAAAGCCCGCCGGAAACAACTCGTAGCCCAAATGGCCGATGATGTTCCACCCCAAAGACCACACCCCGAAGAGTAAAAGAACCAGCGGGTGAGCCGGAAGAACAAATAGTAGCACCGGAATAATGGCGATCTCCGCCAGTGCCTCGAGCGGATGAAAGGCCATTGCCGTCAACGGGTTAGGATTGTAGCTGCCGTGATGGGCCGCATGGATCTTGCGCAGCCATTTACTGCGGTGCATCAGGCGGTGCATCCAGTAGAAGTAGGTATCGTGCAACACAACAAGCAATACGAAAGACACCGGCAAATACCACCAGCCGTAGGCATTGAGATCAGTGTACACCAAGGTGAGACCTTGCGCTCTGAGGACCACAATGAGTAAGCCCACGGCCCCAAATACCAGGGCAGTAGTGGCAGATTCCTTCAACTCGCCGCGTACCCGCGCTGCCGCCGGTAACGACGCCTGGATCTTGCGCCGGGCCGGACCGAAGCCGAACCGGTAAAAAAGAAAATAAGCCACTCCTGCAAGTAATAAGTAGCGGCCGTAAATAACTAGAGCACTCAGTAGCCACGTGATCAGGTAGCCGAATTCTTCGAGAAAAGTAAGCATGATAAGGTGTTTTTGAGGGAAAAGTGCATTTCCCCCGGCCGGAACCGACCGGGAGAAATGCTGGTTAATTTGAAGGATCAAGCCTTACCGGTTAACCTCATATTGGTTGCCGTTAATAATGATCGTAGCGGAGTTGGCCTCATGAAAAACAATGCTGCCTTCGACGCTGAAGGATCGGCCTCCGGAGGAGGTACCCGATAGCAAAAAGGTCGCCTCGCCGCTTTCGATACGCTTGGTCCTTTTGTTCACCTTGAGGTTCTCCAGGGTGATGTCACAGTTCGAGTTGACGTCGCGCCCTTGCCGTGCGATAAGCTCCTGGGTCCCCGTCCGGAAAAAACGGCCAGAAACATTCAGGTCGGTCCCCCCGGTAATATTATTCACCACCAGGCTGCTGGCACTTTCGTCATCACTATTGATACTGTCCGTGCTGTACGTCCCTTGAGTAATAAGGGAGAAAAAGAAGGCTGCCGTTAAATCCAAAAAAAGAAGTCTTCATGGTAAGTATGTTTTTTAGTGAAGAATGAATAACAGTAGCAAAAGTGATGCGTAGGAGTACCATACTTCGTGGCGTGATCAACACCCTGTTACTCGCGGCACTGTTCTACCTTAACGGAAGGTTGCTGAGTAGTTGGGCGCGGCCGCTGGTGCAATGGAAGTACTGGACAGCAGTGGGCGTAGCGCTCCTGGTTTTCACCCTTGTCCGTGCCTTTTTCAACGATTACATCGCCCTGGGCAGCCAGCTAGACTTCCCCCGGATAGCAGATATCCACGCCTGGCTGTGGGGCAGCGCCTTCAGCAATTTCGGTATCCTCGCACTGAGTTACCTCTTCTTCCTCAACGACCAGTGGCGGAAAACAGAGCAGCTACGATTGGTACAAGCTAGTGAACGGCATAAAGCCGAGTTGCTGCAGTTGCGCAGCCACATCAACCCTCACTTCCTCTTCAATGTCCTCAACAATGTTTATGCTTTGGCCAGTACAGGATCGGACCGGACGGCCCCCACGGTGCTCCAACTAAGTCACCTGCTCCGCTACGTCACCTACCAGAGCCAACGAGACCTGGTTCCGCTGGAGGAGGAATTCGCGCAGCTGCGGCGGTACGTCGCGCTTTTCCAGCTGCGCGGAGCGCAGCCTTTTGACGTTGTCCTGGAAGCAAAAGACAATTACCTGCCGGGAGACATCGAACCCCTACTTCTGCTCCCCTTGCTGGAAAACACCTTCAAGCACGGAGACTTCAGTGAAAGCCCCACCGCTTACGCCGTCTTTCGGTTGGATGCCGGAGAACCGACCTTTTCTTTTCGGGGAGAGAACTCCTACCGGGCTGCTGACCAGCAAAAAGACGACACCTCCGGCGTTGGGTTGGAAAACATTCGCAAGCGGCTGGCCCTTACTTACGGAGATGCCACCAGTTTGTCAATAATGGCGGACGACGATGCCGGCATTTTCTCCTTTATTCTGACCATTCACCGTTAAGGGACCCGACACCTTGAAAGTTATCGCAGTAGATGATGAACACCTGGCCCTGACCTTACTCGAAGATTTTGTTGCCAGGGCACCGGGGCTAGAGTTGATCGGTCGTTACCAATCCCCCGTAGAAGCTTTGGCAGGGATTCGGTCAGGACAGCCCGATCTTCTGTTGCTCGATATTCAGATGCCCGGCCTGAGTGGGATGAATTTGCTGCGTAGTCTGCCCCGTCCACCCGTCACAATTTTCACCACGGCGTATCCGGATTATGCGGTAGAAGCTTACGACCTTGACGTGGTCGATTACTTACTTAAGCCTTTCTCCTTTGAGCGTTTTTTGCGGCCAGCCGGCCGCACCGGATCAATTATCCAATGAAACACTCACGATCAAAGTTGACGGAAAGTTGCTCCGTGTTCCGGTAGCCGAAATTCAGTACGTGGAGGGGATGCGAGAGTACCTCCGCCTGCATTGTGATGGTGGTAGGTACCTGACCCTCGAACGTTTTCACCAGCTGGAGGCCCGGCTGCCCGAAGGGCTGTTTGTTCGTATCCATAAATTTTACCTCGCTGCCAAAAGCCGCATCCGGACCCTGGAGGGAAACCAACTGGAAGTAGCTGGAGAGTGGTTACCCGTGAGCCGCGGCAAGCGAGAGGTGGTAAAACGGGAGATCTTTGGAAGTGGCGGTTAAAAGGTGGCCCTTTCCGAGGCCAACGCATGAGATAAAATTAGGTCCATTCGACAGTCTCAGGGATGGGAGCGCCTATTGTAGTAACATCAGGAATTCGCCTGAGGCGAATTCCTGACGGCTCAGCCCAACGATTGGACGGTTGCTGAGCCCCTCGAAGCCACTTCTCGGCCCCTGTACACTAGCCCTCTCCTTTAAATAAACCCGTTCCACATAAGAGAACCCGCCAAACCTATTGGCGATCCTCCGCCTTATAGGTATATATTTACCATAATTAAAACTCCAACATATGCATAAGTTCTCATTGCTTTTTGTTCTTGCCCTTGTCGTACTTGCTTGTGGCGGTGGCGAAGACACCCCGAACGAAGCGCCGAAGGTGACCACTGCGGAACCTGCTAAGAAAGAAATCAACGTTAAAAAAATATGGAAAGTCCGTTGTATTGCCTGTCATGGCCTCTACGGTGACATGGGGACCAACGGCGCTGCCAACCTTCAGGAAAGCACTAAAGATCTCGAATACCGGATCAATGTGATCAAAAATGGTAGTGAGAATGGTGTGATGACCGCGTTTGGTGAAATCCTCGATGATGATGAGATCAAAGCCATGGCGGAGTACACCATAACGCTGAAAAAAGAGTAAACAAGGTGCCGGCACAAGACCATGTGGTGCTCGGGATGATGTCAGGAAGCTCGCTGGACGGGCTCGACCTGGCGCTCTGTCGTATCTGTTTGGATACCACGGGAGAACAGCTTGTACCTGAATGGGAAATCCTGGCCGCGGAAACGGATACTTTTCCGCGGCCCTGGCAAGCCCGGCTCCGCGCCGCGCCGCACCTTCCGGGGCGCGAGCTCTGGCGGTTGCACGCTGACTTGGGTCACTGGATTGGACAACGGGCGAAAAAGTTTATGGACAGGTTCCCTGCGTATGCGCCAACCCTTGCGGGCAGTCATGGGCATACCATTTTCCATGATCCAAGCCAAAAATTTACGACCCAGATCGGGGATGGTGCCGCCATCGCCATGCACCTCGGGATACCGACGGTGACGGAGTTTCGGGGCAGCGATGTTGCCTTTGGTGGACAGGGCGCGCCCTTGGCTCCGCTTGCAGACAAGCACCTGTTCCCGGAGTACGACGGTTTTCTGAACCTCGGCGGCATTGTGAATCTCAGCCTACGTAAAAAAGATGGGGACTACATCGCCGGCGACATCACCGGCTGCTGTCAAATCCTCGACCGCCTTGCCACTCGCGAGGGGCTGGGGTACGACGCGGGTGGCCAGCTTGCGGCACAAGGATCCCCTGCACCTGCGATCGCGCAAAAAATTGCTGTGCTTCCTTTTCATCAATTACCCTATCCCAAATCACTCGGCAACGCCTGGGTGCGGGAGTCGCTTTGGCCAATGCTTGATGATAAATCAGTGCCCGCAGCAGATTTACTCCACACATTCACCCGCTGGCTGGCGAAAAAGATTGCTTATGATCTCGCGCATTTAGTTGCAGAGGTAGGCGCGGTCCCGAGGTCCGGCGATGCTTCGTCGGGATCACTTTCTTCTTCAAAAAAAGGCGCGGCCGCAGGTGCAGCGAAAGGTACTAAGCAGCCTACGGAACCTACCCGGATACTCCTAACCGGCGGCGGCATCCACAACCATTTTCTGGTAGAACAACTCCGTGGGACCCAGGACTCCGAAGCCCCCGTCTTCGAATTTATCGTTCCCGATGCGATCACGGCGGACTTCAAAGAAGCAGCGCTCATCGCATTGGCCGCGCTGCTACGGGTGCAAGGGATGCCCAATGCACTACCCTCTGCCACTGGCGCACCACAACCAACGGTTAACGGGGCCGTTTACTACGGACAGTGAATGAGAGAATGGGAGAATAGCTACCGCAAGCACCGTTCGCAGCGCTAGCCACTCTACCATTCATTCACTCATTCTTTAATTCACCAATTCACTATGTTGTTAATCACCGGAGCCACCGGCTATTTCGGTCGTCACCTCACTACTGCGCTTGCGGCCTCCGGCCGGCCTTTCACGGCATTAGTCCGGGAAGGGAGTGATACAGCCGCATTGACCAAGTTGGGAGAGACCTGTACCTTAGTGGAAGGCGATGTGAATGACCCGGAGAGCCTCCTTGAGGCCTTCCGCGGGGTGGATACCATTATCCATGCCGCGGCCTTTGTATCGTTTCAGACGGCGGACCGCTCAACCATGCAGATGGTCAATGGAGAAGGAGCCGCCAACCTAGTGAATATGGCCTTGGAAGCAGGGGTAAGAAAGGTTATTCACCTAAGTTCCGTTGCGGTATTGAACCGGAGGGATGGTGGCCCGATGGTCACTCTTGAGGATCGGTGGCCGGAAGAACGCCCCAACACCAGCTATGCGGAGAGTAAGTTCGCTGCAGAACGGGAGGTTTGGCGTGGCCAGGCCGAAGGCCTGGAAGTGGCCGTCCTTTATCCGACCCATATGATTGGCACCGGAAATTGGGAACGTGACCATGCGCCGAAATTATGGCGTATGGCTGCCCGCGAACGTGGGTTTTACCCAACGGGGACTACCGGCTTCGTTGATGTTCGGGATGTGGCCGAGGCAGCGATGGTCATCCTTGATCGAGATCAGGACGGGGATCGCTTCCTATTGAATGCCGCCAACCTGAGTTGGCGGGAAGCCATGACCAAAATTGCCAAAAGCATCGGTGTAAAGCCACCGACCTTGAAAGTTTCCGCCTGGCAATCTGGCCTGCTGTGGCCCATCGAATTGTTGCGGGCCTCCTTGGCGGGCTCCAAGCCAATCATTACCAGAGAGAGCCATCAAAATGTCCAGGCTGACTTCCGTTACGACGGAACGAATTACGTGGAAGCTACCGGTAAGGCTTATCGGGATATTGGGGAGACTATTCGGTATGTGGGGGGGCGGTATTTGGCGAGCCACATCGTTGAGTAGCGGTATTGAAAAACAATGTCTGAGCAGGTGAATCATCACGCTCTGTTTACAGTTTTTCAGCGCTTAGCTTCCCGTCACACCTGCCTGCCGGCAGCCTACTTTTGTTTGGGCAAAAGAATCAAAACCCTTTGGCTGTGTGTCGGTTGGATAAAAGTTCTGAACAGTGCCGTTGCCCTAAGTTCTTGACACTTTTCCATACCTCATTTTATTGCCATACACCAAGGACTGAATATTTTCTTCCGTCATTCTGGTTGGTGCACGCTTAGGGATGGGGATTAAATAAAACGTGATTCTTTGACCTGCCGCTTTTGTTCTCACCGTTCTTGAAAAATTCTTTGCATAGCCATAGCTACGGAAAGAATTTTTAAGTGCGGTGAGGGCAAAATAAGACGGTCAAAAGGCGTAAGCTATTTATACGGCGTCCCTTAAGTAGCGTTCCCTTGTCGTCTCTGACGACCCATTTATTTGCTACGGGGTCTATGTTGATGATTACCACTTGACCTCGGTACTGCTTTCCGACCGTAAAGCCTAAGGGACGGGAAAAGAATAAACTATCATTCTTGCTCGGCGTCTTTTGGTCGCT
>JBLHRW010000165.1:0-9940 GCA_047626445.1 Neolewinella sp. | reverse complement strand
GCAAAAGCCTCTTTGGGTTGTGCCAGGCCTTCTTGCCGTGAGGGACTGTCCACTCAATTACTAGGAGACAAAAACATAGCTCGTAGGTTGACGTAGCGTGTGTGTTCAACCCCGTTAAGTTAAGCCCAAACTAGATATACAAAAGCGCTACTTATCTTAAGTAGCTATGTCACACCGCTCCATGCCTCAAGGAATACAAGACATCAGGGCTTTCCTTATCCTAAACCAGAACAAAAGGCATAAATACATATGCGTAACATACTACCCCAACGGCCTCCCTACGCATCTACTGACCGGTAGCGGTAAAATGAAGGGCATACTTTGTTTGAAATTGCTTACCTTTGCGGCCAACTTCCCATTCTAAATTTTGAGAAGAGGAAGTTGTATTTCATCACACAAATAACAACAATGGCAGATAGTTTTAACAAAAAAGAAAGAGAGAAGAAACGGCAGAAAAGGAAGAAGGACAAAGCACATAAAAGAGATCAAAAGAGCCTGGGAACCACTAAACCACCTGAGTTTATGTACCTAGATGAAGACGGCAATCTAACGGAAGAGTTGCCTGATGCAACTCGGAAGAAGATGACGAATGTAGAGGACATTGAAATCAGCACACGCAAGCAAGATAAGTCTTCTTCTGAATCTAAATTCACAAAGCTAGGCGTTGTGAAATTCTTTAATACAGAGAAGGGGTACGGCTTTATTGAAAGCAACGAAAACAATGACAGTTACTTTGTTCACGCTGACAATCTGATAGATAATGTCAAAGATGGTGACAACGTAACTTTTGAAGTTGGGAAAGGGCCCAAGGGTCCAATAGCTATTGACGTTAAACTGTCAGCTTAACAGCTTCAAGGTTAACAATTAGCTCTAATCCAATTGTTACCATCTAAATCATACTGTTTTAGTTACCGTTAACGGTTTGGCTAAACGTAATAGGCGATCTAAAAAGCCTATTGCCGTTTAGCCTCTGTTATTTAGTGTTCCAAAGTTCAACTATTTTGTCATCCAATCCACCAGCTAACAACTTTCCATTCGTGCTAAATACTAGGACAGTGTAAACTAAGTTTTTGAATGTCTCTGTTTGTCGCGTTGCGACTGCACTTGAGTTGCCTGGAACAAGGAGGAACGACGCAGTCCCAGGTAACGGAAAGGACCCTTGTTTTTTAACGACGCGGAGCGTCGTCAAGTTAATCCTTGGGTTCGTTACCCCGGACTTCGTCCAGGGTAACTATTGTGTATTCGCTACGCGAAATCAAGGCAACCTGAATGCATATAAACTTAGTTTACACTGTACTAGTTACTTGCCACCTACTGCAAACTATCCTTAGCCATCACCGCGTCGCCCTCCTCAGCGTTCAACCGCTTCAGCACGTCCTCGGTAATGTCATAAGCGTCACTAGCCATCAGCAGGCCGCCGCCGCCGCCTTCGTTGAGGATGAAGTCGTAGCCGTTCTCTTCCTGCATGGCTTCGAGGATGGCCTTAAGGCGCTCGCCGAACTGCTGCTGTAGGCGCATTTGGTCTTCCTGGATGCTGGCCGTCGCTACATCGCGCTGCTGCATGATCCGTTGCTCCTTTTGGCCGATGCGCTGCTGCTCCGACTGGATCTTGTTTGGTGTCAGTAGTCCTTGTTGCGCTTTGTTCTGCAGTTGCTGCACCTCGCGCTGCAAGGAAGCCATTTCACTTTGGATGTTCTCCTGCGCTTTCTGCACGTTCCCTTCCAGTCGTTCCAGCTCGACGGCCAGGGCCCCGTAGCCAAGCTGAAGGCTGTCTAGCCGGACGTACACAATGCTCGGACCGCTGCCGCTCGTAGCGGCTGCAGTCGTGGTACTGGCCTCTGCACCGGTAGCTGTTTCCTGCTGCTGGCAGCTAAAAAATACCAGCGCGGTGGCAACTAAAATAAAAGTGGGGAGTATTCTCGTCAACATATTCATAGTTGTAATTTTGCGCAAAGATACATTCCCCCCATGACCAGAGAACAATGGCTCACCATCGGCGCTTTCGCCATCACTTATTTCGTCTGGGGGTCCACCTACCTGGCCAATTACTGGGCGATAGATTCCCTGCCGCCTTTCGGGATGTGCGGGGTCCGGTTCCTACTGGCCGGCGTCCTGTTGTATGGCCTTTCGCTCCTGACCGGCGACAAAACCCCACCCACTACCGAAAACTGGCGCAATGCCAGCTATATGGGAGTGATGTTCCTGTCCATCGGCGTCGGCGGCGTAGTCTGGGCCCAGCAGTGGGTCGACACCAGCATGGCAGCACTACTCGTTGCCTTCCAGCCCTTGCTGATCATGGTATTACTGTGGACTTTTTTCTCCACCCGCCCGCCAAACAAGGCATTTTTAGGGGCCGCCGTTAGCATCGTCGGCATGGGCCTGCTCATCGGGCAACCCCAGTTGGTGGCCGGTAAAGCCGAGATCATCGGCCTCGCCGTCATCCTTCTCTCCATCATCACCTGGGCCTTTGGCATGATCCTCAATCCGCGGCTGGACATGGGTAAAAATAACTTCCGCTCCACGGCCATGCAGATGATCGTCGGTGGCAGCGTAGCCATGACCTTCAGTATTACCATCGGAGAATGGGAAGACTGGTCGGTCGAACAGTTGAGCATGAAATCTATTTTGGCCACCTCGTACCTGGTCATTTTCGGAGCCATCATCGCATTTTCGGCCTTCAACTACCTGATGCGGAACGTCAGTCCGGAAAAGGCGGCCACCAACACTTACGTCAATCCAGTTGTCGCCGCCCTGCTTGGCGCCGCCCTAAACAATGAGGCGGTTACGCTACAATCCGTCATTGCCGGTGTTATCCTCCTTATGGGGGTGTACTTTATCAATTCGTCGAAAGCCACGGCCAAGCCTCTTGTCAAAGAGGTTTTAGACGAGATAGCTGTCCCCCTAGCGAATAAAGGTTTACGGCGATGAATTAGAATAGCGAAATTTCGCTAACTTGCACCTTCAACAAATACGACCAAATGACATTCGAAGAATTTGACGCTGGCGTAAAAGCCGCAGCAGCCAAAGCCCCACAATTAGGTAAAAGTCTCAAACTTGACCTGGGTGATGGCATCATCCACATCGACATGACCGGAGAGACTGCCGTGATCACCAACGAAGACAAAGAGGCCGACACCGTCGTAACCACTACCGTCGACACCCTCGACAAGCTCCGCTCCGGCGACCTCAACCCCATGATGGCGATGATGGGCGGAAAAATCAAGATCAAAGGCGACATGGGCCTGGCGATGAAGCTTCAGGGCTTACTCAGCTAACCATCAAGTTATCGGGTTGTCGGGTTATCCCGGTACCCGGTCAATCACCCTTTTAAAAATCTGGAATCACCCACTGCGGCTGCCTGACTTTGTTTGGGGGGCCGTTGGTGGTTTTAGGGCAGGTATTGGAGGGAACAAAGAGTAACCACTAAGGAGCTACACGAAGGGCGCGGCCGCAGGTGCAAACACACGGACAAAAGAGCAAGGGTGGGCGGGGTAGCACCTCCAGACTACGGAACTATCTGACTACCGAACTACCAGACGAACCCAGGCCCGGAGGGCCGTCTCTCGTAGTGAGGGACGACCGATGATCCGCAGGATCGAGAGAACCCCTCGTCTTCGTTAAGGTGCAGGTTACTCGTTGCAGAGACGGAAAAACCACGATCAATCAAAACGAGCGCAGCGAGCCCCCTTGCGGCAGCACTACCAGACTACCAGACTAAAAGACCGCCTTAGGCGGTCCTTTTAAGTCGCCTTCCCACCCCTTACCCCATATAAAAACGAAAAAACAAAAGCAAAAACCGATTTTATGCGTTATTGAGAAAGCGTGCATCTACAATGAAGTACCCTTAACCCGCCAGGCCTATGCGTTTTTCTTACTTGCTGTTTTTATTTCTTACGCTGCCGACTGTTCTTTTCGCCACCCACAACCGGGCCGGAGAGATCATCGTACGCGCCGACGGAGACTGTGCCGACATCAACAACCAACTCAGTGCGTGTGCAACCATCATCACCTATACGGAGACGATCCAGACGGAGGTTGACCGGGAAGAATTGATCCTTCGTTGGGGTGACGGTACATCCGACACCATCCGGCGGACACGGGAGATCTTTAATATTGTCGACGGTATTAAACGCAACGAATACGAGGCCTGCCACCAATACCCCGGCTTTGGACGGTACTTTATCAGTTTTCAGGACCAAAACCGGGTAGCCAACGTAGTCAATATCGACGGCGGCGGCTCCGTCAACATCCCCTTTAGCGTCTACACCGTCTACACCCTGACCAATCCACTGCTCAACGGTTGTAATACTTCGCCGCAGCTTACCCAGGTCCCCATCGAGAACGCCTGTATCGGTTCCATCTGGACGCACAACCCCGGAGCCTTCGATGTTGATGGCGATAGCCTGGCCTTCGAATTCACCGTCCCGCAGCGGGCACCGCGGGTGCCCATCGCCAACTACGTGCGCCCGGGCCTCGGCAATAGTTCCCTCACCATCAACGAAGAAACCGGACAGATCACCTGGGATGCCCCCGCCATTTCCGGCGAGTATAACCTGGCCTTTCTCGTCAAGTCCTTCCGCAACGGCTTCCCGCTGGACACCCTCGTACGCGACATGCAGATCTTCGTGGCCGAATGTGCCAACGATCCTCCCGTGATCGAACTCCCCGCCGAAGAAATCTGCGTCATTGCCGGTGAAGTCATCCAATTCCAGGTGGTTGCTACCGCGCCACTCACAGACAACGACCAGAAAGTACGCCTAACGGCCAGTGGCCGCCCCTTCGACATTGAAGACGACGCTGCCACCTTTACCCCCAATCAAGACATTTGGCTCACCGATCCAGTGACCAAGACTTTCCGCTGGGCCACCACCTGTGAGCACATCAGCAACCAACCCTATTTCGTCGTCTTCCGGGCCGAAGATGACTTTTTTGACCCGATGAGCGGCCTGTCAACCGTCCGCGTAGTATCCATCAAGGTGGTGGCGCCGCCGCCCGAAAATCTCCAGACGGTCGTCGATGACGAGTTCATCACCCTGAGCTGGGACAAACCCTACCGCTGTGAAGACGCTGCAGATCCACGTTTTCTAGGCTTCACCGTTTGGCGTAGGGAAGGTAGTAATCCGTTTGTCGTCGATACCTGTACCACCGGACTGGCCGGCCAAGGCTACACGCAGATCACCCCTGCTGAAACGATGGAAATGGCCGACGGTCGGTTCGTCTATATAGATGATGACATCGAACGAGGCAAAACCTATTGTTACCGCGTCCTATCGTTAATGGGCCGCCCCATTGCCAACCTACCGCTGATCTTCGAAGAAATTGAATCAATCCCTTCGGAAGAAATCTGTGTCCAGTTGGCACGAGATATCCCACTGCTGACGAAGGTCGATGTCGTAACTACCGGTACCACAAACGGCACCATCGACGTTTGCTGGCTCAGGCCAGCAGCATTGGCCTTAGACACCGTTCTGAACCGGGGGCCCTATCGCTATGTCCTCAGCCGGGCCGATGGCCAGACTAATAACCCCGCAGACTTTACAGAAATCACCTCCTTTACCAGTCCCTTCTTCGATGCTCCCATAGATACTTGTTTCACCGATACGAACCTGGATACCGATGGGCAGGCTTATTCCTACCGCATCGAACTGCTGGTGGACAATGAGACCGAGCCCATAGGAGAGGCACAACCCGCCTCCTCCGTCCGACTCTCTGGCGCTCCGACCGATAATGCAGCAGTCCTCAGCTGGACCTCCCTGACGCCCTGGACCAACACATCGTACGACTTGCTCCGCCAGGACCCCGCTGGCGGCGCCTTTAACCTGCTGACCACGACCACCGAGACTTCCTACCGGGATGAAGGCCTGGTCAACGGTGATGAATATTGTTACTTCGTCCTGGCCTCAGGCACCTACAGCGTTGACGACATCCCCAGCCCGCTGCTCAATCGTAGCCAGGTACCTTGCCTGCAGCCCCTAGACAACGTTCCCCCCTGCCCCCCCGAACTATCTGTAACCAGTGTTTGTGACCGCGGCGTTGACTGTACCATTGACGACAACCTGTTCAACACCCTGAACTGGGTTGCTCCGGAAGACGTCTGTGGTGACGAAGACGTTGCCGGCTACCGCCTGTACTTCTCCGCTGGTACCGGCCAAGCCGGTGAGCTAGTAGCTGAGATAACCAGTGAGACCATCCTCACTTTCGACCATACCCCTGTCGGCGGCATCACCGGATGTTACACCATTACTGCGTTTGACCTCAATGGTAATGAAAGTGACCGGAGTACCGAAGTCTGTGTCACCAACTGTCCGATCTACGATCTCCCCAATGCCTTCACCCCGAACGGCGACAACCAAAACGACCTATTTATTCCACGTGGCCGCTGCTTCGTGGAACGGGTCGATTTTCAGATCTTCAATCGTTGGGGCCAGCTTGTTTTCGAAACCACCGACCCCGCCATCAATTGGGACGGTACCAACCTTAATGGTGATCGGCTGTCTTCCGGCACCTACTACTACATCGGGCAGGTCTTCGAACAACGTTTGGATGGCGTGAGCCTTGCCCCTGAGCCCCTCAATGGGTTCATTGAATTGATCTCCGGAGAATAGGGACTGCGCCCTAGTACAGTGTACCTTATTGGTTACCCCCCACCTCAAACAAAAAACTTAAGTAACCGCCACTCCTTCCGCAACACCCCCCACATCCCCGGCTTCAGCCAAAGTCCATACAGCAGTCCTGAAAAGAAGGTAAACATCGCATAAACCAATGCAGGCTTTAGCATCTGTTCGTTGACCAGTAGCGTGGAGGTGATCAGGAAGGCCAGGCTGGTATTCTGGATACCGACCTCGACTCCCAGAGTAAGCTGGTCGTTTCGGCCGAAGCCAAAGAGCCGCCCGAATACGTAGCCAGAAAGCAGGGACACGAAATTGATTAGCAAGGACGCCGGCAGGATAATGGCAATCTCGGATAAAAGCAAATTACTACCACCGGCAGTCGCCGGTGCAAACAACTTGAGGCCAAAGAGCAGGCCCAGAAGCATAATACTCAACCAGCGGAGTCGTGGTTGCAGGTAGTTGGCCCGTTCCCGCTGTTTTACCCGAAACATCATACCAAACATGATGGGGACCAATACGATCAGGAAGATCCTTCCTGCAGTTGATAAAACAGGTAAATGACTCAGCCCCTCCCCTGTCCAGAAAACATCCAGCCCAAGGTTGACGATCAAAGGAATTGACAGCATTGACAGGGTGGTGTTACAAATCGTTAGGCTTACCGCCAAAGTAGTGTTGGCCTTCAACAAGAAACTAATGAAATTACTCGTTAGCCCCCCAGGACAGGCGGCAAGGATCACAATGCCGGTCGCAAATGCAGGTGGAAGTTTCAGCAGCCAGCCAACCAAAAAAGCCATTAATGGCAGTAGCACCAACTGCAGGCCCAGCCCCAGGAAAAGTACCCTCGGATCAGTGAAAAGCCTGCGAAAATTGTCGGGCCGAAGACTCAACCCAATGCTGAACATGATCAAGCCTAATATCAAGGCAATAAGAAAATCGATCATTTTTTCAGCGTGTTGTTTGGGTTAGTCAAATAAACCTACTATTTTCGCACTACACAAAGTTGCACTTATTACAACGCAACGGGTGCAGCAGCAAAAATTTGCTTTCTTTGTGTACTCAAAATACTAAACGATGCCTATGCACTCGTTTTAAAGATGTTAATAGGGTTTTAGGTGTTTATTTCTGGACCGGCTGTGCTTTGCACAACCGGTCTTTTTTATTGTAATAAACTATCTACCAGCAAGTTGGCAATGCACGCACCTATTTCACATGACGCTAATTAACCCCTCACCCCATAGGTATTTGAACGGTAAAACATCACTCTCTTTCCACTGCTGCAACCAGTTCTTCGTACCAATCCTCCCCGTATTTTCTGATCAACGCAGGCTTCGCAAACTCGAACACTCTGATCTTTTCTCGTGCTCCTTTACTGCACGCCGCGGAGCAAATGTCCCACCGATCATAGTTTAGTGCTTCAAAATTGGCCTCGGGATTAGTTTTTATTCGAATCGGATACAAATGGCAGCTGATTGGTTTTTTCCAACCGATCTTTCCCGCACGATGCGCCTGTTCGATCCCACACATGGCCATTCCCTGATCATTGAGCGTCATGTAAGCGCAGGCCGCATTGTCAACCAGGGGAGTGTCGTAGCCATCCGTCCGCTCGTTGATGGTGTAAAGCCCTTGTTCCGCAATAGCCGCTCGCCCGGCATCGGTCAGGAACGGGGCTACTTCCGGGTAAATTTGTTCGAGAATCGGTAGCTCATCCTTGTC
The DNA here is from genome assembly GCA_047626445.1 of Neolewinella sp. GTDB lineage: Bacteria > Bacteroidota > Bacteroidia > Chitinophagales > Saprospiraceae > Neolewinella. The sequence continues at coordinate 1,616 of JBLHRW010000165.1, read as the reverse complement.
GAGAGGAGCACCAGATTCTCCTTCCCAGCAACAGGCCCCTTTACAAGCCGTGAGGTTGCAGGCAAATTGTTCGTCGGTGACTTCGTCACTGACCATGATATTTCCGATGATGTACAAGGCTTGGTATTTTAGTCTATTGGCCGTATTGGTCTATTGGTCGTATTGGTCTTTTGGTCGTACTGGTCTTATTGGCCTATTAGACAGCCTGACATTAGCTCAGCGGCCAAAAATGGGCCAAAAATCCAACGGGCCAATCACTCCAGCCCCACAACAGCCCGGACGGCCGGCGGCAGCAATAAATCCAGCAAGGCTGCATTCTCGGGCCGGTATTCAACGAAGTACCAGGTCGCGGCTTTGCCGCGCCGGATGGCAAAGAGCGATTTTTCCGCAACGACTAATATGGTCTGAGCCGCTGCGTTGTACCGCACATTTTCGGAACCATGACTTTTCCGCAGCATCCGAAGCATTCGTTCCCTGAATTCCGGTGCTTTATACTGGTTTGACAGAAGTGTAAAAGTAACCTTTTGATGGCACTTGATTGGCGAATACGCCTCATCGTGGTAGGTAACGATCTCACCAATATCATCAATGGTAAACGCTCCAAATTTTATGCGAAGGTCTTTGTCGGAATTTAGGCCGGCCAATTGGTTTCGCACGGCCTCCCTGGGAACAACCTCAAACAATTGAGGATCGGTTAAGTCCAGCAAGGAATCAACCTCCCAGTTCATGGTGAGGCGGGCGTATTGTGCCAGCCGGTCAGCCAGCGGATTGTAGTCCACGTCCTCCTGAGCGGATAAGGTAGTGCCTAACAGCACAAGAAGAAAAATTAAGGGATAACGCAAGGCAGAATTAGTTTGTGGGGTAGTGACAAAGATACGAAATCTGAAAAGCAACAAAAGCAAATAATCGCTCGAATCTCACTATTTTTACACCATGCCCTTACCCTCTCCTCCCTGGTCCGATTTAGCGGCCGCCATTACCGGCGATCTACAGACCGATGAAGGTCACCTAATCCTCTATTCCACCGATGCCAGTGTATACCGGGAAAGGCCGTTGGCCGTAGTTTTCCCGCGTTCTACGGCCGATATTGTTGCCTGCGTCCGGTTTGCCGCTAAGCACCAGGTCCCACTTACACCGCGGGCCGGAGGGACAAGTTTGGCCGGGCAGGCCATTGGAGGAGGGCTCGTGGTAGACATTAGCCGTCACCTCAACAATATCCTGGAGATTAATGAAGCAGCAGGCTACGCCGTGGTGGAGCCGGGCGTAATTCGTGATCAGTTGAACGCAGCCTTACAACCATTGGGGTACTGGTTCGGGCCCAACACGAGCACGGCCAACCGGTGCACCATGGGCGGCATGTTCGGCAACAACAGCTGTGGCAGTACCAGCATCACGGTGGGCAGCACGCGGGAGCACGTGTTGGAAGCTGAGGTAGTGCTTTCAGACGGGAGTCTTTATACGGCGCGAGCGCAGGTGCAGGGTGACGAGACAAAAGAGCAAAGCGAAAGCCAACGCCTAACCACCATACTGACTCACCTTGCTGAAGTGCTTGGGGATGAGGCCAATCGCCAAAGCATCACGGCGGCTTTTCCGAGAAAGGACGTCAGCCGGCGGAA
>JBLHRW010000164.1:0-9994 GCA_047626445.1 Neolewinella sp. | reverse complement strand
TTTCCAGAGTTTCTCAAAGTTCTTGTCTCTGAAAAAGGTCTTGAAGTACTTCGTATAGTTGCCCTGTAGGTTGCCTTTGAGTTCGTTGAGATCCTCTATGTTATCTATCTGGTCAAGCATCTCCAGTACTCTTTCTGGGTCGTTGAAACCAGTGGATTGCTTGTAAATCAGTAAGCCCAGGTCATCGAAATCAGCAAACTCGATGTCACTGTTGATGAAATAGCTGAATTGGTTGGACCGGTTCCGTTGCCGGTTTTTAACCTTTTCGATCATCTTCGGCGTGGCGGTAACATCCCACCAGCTCATGCCTACCCGTTGGAAGAAGAATTTGATCAGGTAGCGACGGAGCAGGTTCTCTACCGAATTGATCTTTGGATACAACTGGTTGGCAATTTCAGCCGATATGTCATCCTTAAGAATCCGGATATGGGCAAACTTCAGGCTCTCTCGTAGGTGTTTAAGTAGGCGTTGACGGTACGGCTCGAGTGTTTCAAAATATTTTGACTCGATCCGCAATACAAAGGCGGCTTCTACGAGGTCGGTAAGTATCTTACTGGTGTCGACGGGTAATACGGTGAGGACCATCCCCTCTTCTCCTTTGATAAATGGCTGCCCGTTTTTATCTTGAGTAATGATCGGAGATTTGCCGTTCCAGACCTCTTTGCTATAGCTAAGGGCGTGTACAAATGCTTCCTGATTGTTAATGTCTGCTGGGTCGATGCACAGCAGTTCAAAGGTGAAATTTCCAGACATAATATAATTAGATTGACCATTAGTATATAGATGGTTATTTTGGCCAAGATAGTAAAATAGTAAGGTAGGGGACGCCGTATAAATAACTTACGCCTTTTGACCGCCTTATTTTGCCCTCACCAAATTTAAAAATCATTTCCGTAACTGAGGCTATGCAAAGGATTTGTAAATTCGGTGAGAACAAAAGCGTCAGGTCAAAAACCAGTAAGTTATTTATACGGCGTCCCTTCTTAGCCCTTCCACTGCTATGCAGCCTCAGGGCACCGGACGCCACGGGGCTCTAAACTGGTCCAAGGACCCCGCAGCGTCGGCCAAGCCCCGAAGCGAAGCGAAGGGGTTTGGTTGACCTGCGGGCGCCCGAATGTTTGGGATAACGCTAAGGGAGGTGTTTTTTATTGGTTGAGCAATTAGTTATAACACTGTGCCGCTCACCTACCTGTTCAGCAAATAATTAACCTGCGCGGCTGCCAGGCGTTTGCCCTGGTAATAGACAACGATCATCGTATTGGGGAACCCGGCCGCCTCTACCCGTATTTTTGCCGTTTCGGCATCGGTGGCGGTGACCAACCCTCTAACCTGGTACTTGTTCCAGCCTCCTTCTTTGATCAACCGGATAGGGTTGGAGATGCGCTGCCAGCGGGCCTCCGTTAGGTCCAGGTTGCGCTTAGTCGCGATGATCTGAACGGCGTACGTCAACTGAGCATCAGCGATGGTTGTCAGGTCTATCCTATCACTATTTGCGGGGTCTTTTCGGGCACCTGCATCACCAAATTTATATTCCTTTTTGGGGATGGAGTCCCTCGCCAACATTGGTCCAGCCGACCGCCTGGCCTGCTGGTATACCGTGGGCTGGATACGTAACCCATCGGTTACCTCCCGGCTGAGGAGGCTTTCGTAGTGTCTACTCGCTTCGCTCCTTGGTGGAAGGGTAGGGGCCGTCGTCGTAGCTGGAACCAGGGTGCCGTAAGCAACCGGCGCGGGCTTTAACGCAGTGGCGGGGCCGGGGATCGGGACGTAGGAGATGGGCTTGGGGGACACGCCCTTTGCGGTCCACTGAGGCCTGGGGCCAATTGGTTGCGGCGTTGCCCGGACGATTGTTCCGAGAGCTTGTGCTGAATTCCCCCGGGCTACCGTCACCTCCCGGTCGTAGACACTTACTTTTCGGGCTGCAGCAACCGGGCTTGGGGTAAGTACTACCGGAACCTGAACGATCGGGCTCCGTGCTTGCATTGGCTGGGACGATACGGTTACGGGAACTCTCCCGCTCATGAGCTTGTAATAACTGCTAAAAGCCTTTAGGATAGCATTGGCGAGCTTTTGCTGCCCCACATCACTCAGCAGATAGGTTTCCTCCATGGAATTACTCATGAAGCCGGTTTCCACCAAAACACTCGGCATCGTAGTTTCTTTCAATACGACAAAGCCAGCTTGCTTTACACCACGGCTCTTGCGGCCGGCGCTGGAAAACTCGCCTTCTACCAATTCCGCGAAAAGAATACTCCGCTCCAGAAAGGCGTGCTGAAACATACTCATCATGATGTGGCCCTGGTCGCTGTTGGGGTCGTATCCGTAGTTTTCTTTTACGTTGTCCTCCAATAGGATGGAAGCGTTCTCCCGCTTTGCTACGGCCAGGTTGTGTTTGGCTACGTGCTGGCCCATCACGAAAGTCTCCGTGCCGTAGGTGGCACTGCTCCCCGGCATGATGTTGGCGTGGATGCTGATGAACAGATCGGCCCCTTCCCGGTTGGCAATGGCTGCCCGCTCGTACAGTGGGATGAACGTATCGTCGGCCCGGGTCATGATCACTTCCACATCGGGGAAGTTGGTGCGGATGCCTATGGCCAGTAACTGTGCAATCTTAAGGACTATGTGTTTTTCATGGCTGTTGTTACCCATGCCGCCGGGGTCTTTGCCGCCGTGCCCGGCATCGATCACCACCTTTTGTACGGGGTTTAAGACAGCCTGCGTACTTTTGCCCGCATTCTCCCTTAAGGTAACGTTAAATACCGATGCGGAAGGCGACGCGAATGCGCCGGTTGCCGTCATTGATGAGAATAAAAACAGTACCGTAAATAGTGTATAGTAAGCTCTTGGCATTTTTAGTAAGTCTTCGGTATCCGGTTCGTTCCGGTAGGGGTAATAGTACACAAATATATGACATTATTATGGGTCGTAACTTCCGCTTGTTCAGTATGCTGCTGCTCTTTTGGGCGGGGCCGCTGGTGCAAGGAGAGGTTTTGGGAGCAGGTTGCGAGTTGCAGGTTGCTGGTTACAAGTTGCAACTTGCATCCCCGGATCCGGTAGGCGATGAGGTAACGACAACATCGTTTTCAATAAGCCCTTCCCCCGAGGGGAGGGCTTGGGGAGGGGCTTCTTACCTTGCCCATCAACCACCCCCAGCACCTGCGGCCGCGCCCCTTAAAATGCCTGTACGTAAAGACACCATCCCCGATAGCCTGCAACAACTGCAACCCCTGGCACAACAACCCCGCCCCTTCGATACCCTCCCCGGTGATGGCCCGCAACTCTTGAGGTCTGATACTCTCCCACCGGCCAACTTCTCCGGCTCCACCGCCGATTTCCGAATGTCGCCCGACTCCCTCACCGCACCGGTAGACTATGCCGCCAACGACAGCATGTGGGTCGATTTCGAAACCCAGGAAATCCACCTTTACGGCGACGCCACCGTGAAATACCTCGCCATTGATCTTAAGGCCGCGCACATCGTCCTCAATTATGGCACCAACATAGTCTTCGCCGAACCACTTCCCGACAGCATCGGCCGACCTGCCGGAGCACCAGAGTTCAGCGACGGTGGGCAGAGCTTCACCGCTAAAGAAATGCGCTACAATTTCAAGACGCGAAAAGGCATCATTTACGGTACCACAACCAACCAGGACGACATCTATATCCGCGGCGACAAATCTAAATTCATCAGCGGAGCCGTCGCCATCGACGATACTACCCGGGCCGACGTAATTTATACCGAAGGAGCTATTTTTACTACCTGCTCGGCCGAGCACCCCCACTTTGGTATCCGTACCCGCAAGGCCAAGATCGTCCCCAACAAACTAGCGGTCATTGGCCCAAGTAACCTGGAAATCATGGGGGTACCCACACCATTGTGGCTGCCCTTCGGCTTCTTTCCCCTTAAAAGTGGTCGTTCAACGGGATTGCTGTTTCCTTCTGATTATCAGTACTCTCCGCTCTTGGGCGGCTACGGCCTGGAAGGTGTTGGCTGGTTCTTTCCGCTGGGTGATCACGTGAACCTGCAGCTGACCGCCGACTACTTCCTCAAGGGTACCTACCGGCTCAATGCGAACGTTCGATACGTCAAGCGCTACGGTTACAGCGGAAGCTTCAACTTCAGCTACAACAACCTGCGCCGGGAACAAAACCTGGAGGTGACCCGCCAAAAAGGCATCACGCTTAACTGGTCGCACCGACAGGACGCACGGGCCCACCCAACCTTCAACTTTGGTGGATCGATCAACTTCCAGACCAACCTGGTCGACCAGCGCTTCCAGAACTCCTACGAGATTGCCAGCCAGAACACCATCCGGTCAAGCATGAACATCACCAAGACTTTCCCCAAACTCAAATCGACCCTGACGGCCGGCCTCAACCACAGCCAGAGTAACCGGACCCGGGAGATCACCGTCAACTTTCCCGATGCGGCCTTTACCACTCAAACGATCTACCCACTGCGGGAACTGCCCGGCAAACAAACCGCCTGGTGGAAAAAACTGTCTTTCCGTTACAAAAGCGCCTTGCGTACGGAATTCTCCGGTGCCGACTCCACCTTCTTTACTCAGGCGACCCTCGATGAGGGCCAGTATGGCTTCCGCCACGACATCACGAGCGGCGTCAGCCTCAATGTGCTCAAGTACTTTAACCTTAGCCCCAACATCAGCTACGGCGAGGTGTACTACGGTAAAACCCGGGCATACCGCCTCAATAATGAGATAGAGACCCGTACCATCGTCGATCCCGTCACCGGCGTGGAAAGCCTCGATACCACCAGCCTGGGCGACATCATTAATGACCTCAACCCTGGGCTGGCCAGCTACCGGACATTTACCGCCGGAGTGAGCATGAGTACCCAGATTTTTGGTAAGGTTAAGTTCAGACGAAAAGGGATTTTGGGTCTGCAGGGGCTCCGGCACGTCATCAAGCCGTCGGTCAGCATAGGCTATTCCCCTGATTATGCCAACGCGGTGGATTTTATCAGCGATGAACGGTACTTCATCCCGGAGGATGAAATTGACCCTCGCTTTGGTGATTCCACTCGGCTACTGTCTCCTTTTGCCAACCAGATATTCGGCGCACCCCCCAGCTCTAACCGGCGCTTAGGCGTGAGCTACAGCCTTGCAAACCTCTTTGAGGCTAAGATATGGAACCGTAAGGACAGCATCTCGGAGAACGTCAAACTCTTTCAGAACATCGGAATATCTGGCAACTATGACGTTACGGCGGACACCCTGAAGTGGAGTCCGGTATCGATGCGAGGTAGTACCCAATTCTTCAAGGGCGTTACCCGGGTCAACCTCGGCGCAACTTTCGACCCCTACATTACCCGCTACGACCCGAGCCGGGGAAGCTACAAGCGGGTTAATGTCACTAATGCTTCCGAGGGCCGGCTCCCCCTGGGGCTAACCCGGTTTACCAGCTCGATCTCTACCAACATCACCGTTCAGAAGATTCGCGAGCTTTTCCAGGGGGCAGAAGAAGAGGTCGTCACGGACCTGGAAGAAGAACGACGTAAAAGGCGAGAGGAGGAAACCACCATTTTCGAAGAAACGGATCTCCTTAGTCTGTTTGAAAAATTCAGCATTCGCCATACCTTCAATTTTAGTTTTGACCGGGAATTCGACACGGAAAACCCGAACGTAGATGACCGTGGGGAACTACGTTTTCGGCAGATTGCCAATTCCATCGAACTACGAGGAGCGCTGCAACTCACCAATAACTGGACCGTCAACATCGGTCAGATCGGTTATGACTTCACCAGCAAGCGCGTGACCTATCCCTTCATGAGCTTTGTCCGCGACCTCCACTGCTGGGAGATGCGCTTCAGCTGGGCACCCCAACGGAATTTCTATTCCTTTTCCATCGCCGTTAAACCCGGTACGCTCGACTTTATCAACCTGCCCGTCAACCAAAACCGGTATGATGGGGGGAGACTTTTTTGACTTGAGTATTAATTTTTGACGGTCACAGGTGCAGTTATTGAAGTGACGTTCCTTAATGCCCCTCCGCACTACAATGACGGTAACTCTGTGCCGCTACCCTCTGTGAGAGCCATTAGCTGCTTTAGCAGCCGCTACCATGCCTGTAGTAAGGCTGTTTCATTTCTTTAAAATCAGCAGTCAATCAACATTTCTTCAATCTCCTAACGACCTCTCCCACCGCCGGGCAAACCAGCGTATTTCGCAAAGTAAGCGGCAAAATCTGCAGCATATTCTTGCGGTCTGTATGTGGGTATTCCCGGCAGGCGCGCGGCCGGGCTTCGTATACCGAACAGTAGTTGTCAGGACCAAGGAAAGGGCAGGGCGCTACGTTTAGTACGTAATCGCCGTCAGTGTCCATATGCAGGTGTTGTTCCACCAGTTGTGCCGGGCGGATGCCCAGGTGGCGAGCGAGACGGTCGATGTCGATGTCACGAAATATCGGGCTGGTTGTCTTGCAGCAATTGGCACACGTCAGGCAATCAATTTCCTGAAAGACCTCATCGTGCAAATCGTGGAACTGCTCATCGAGGTCTCTGGGCGGCCGGGCTTTGAGCTTGCTGAAGAACTTCTTGTTCGACTTCTGTTCCTGTTTGGCGCGTTCGATGGCTTGCTCTACGTTCATTGGTGAATAAAAGAAGGAGTGATTAAGAGAATAATAGAATGGCGCGGTCGCAGGTGCAAAGGGGAGGTTTTGAAGCAAGGGAAGCTTAAGAGTAGCAATTGTTTTCGCGGTGTCCCTAAACACTTGAACCTTCTCTGGTTTTACCTGAAAACATCAATGCTTGGGTCATCCCTCTCTGGGCGAGAGGCGCCCGATCGGAGCGAGCATCAAACCGCAATAGGCGCTTTAATCCCTGGCATCGGGTCATACCCTTCCAGTAAGATATCGTCAAATCCGATGGTAAAGATACCGGGGGCATCATTGGTAAAGGATAAGGTCGGTAGCTTACGCGGTGTACGCCCCATTTGCTCCTTCGCTTGCTCCAGGTGGTTGCTGTAGAGGTGCGCATCACCGAGCGTATGGACGAGGTCGCCAACGTCTAGCCCACACTCCCTGGCCACCAAGTGGGTAAGCAGGGCATAGGAGGCAATATTGAACGGGACACCCAGAAAGCTGTCGGCCGAGCGCTGGTACAGCTGGCAACTCAGGCGACCATTAGCAACATAGAATTGAAATAAGGTGTGGCAGGGCGGCAGCCCTGCCTTGACCATCTCTGGGATGTCCACCGGGTTCCAGGCAGTAACGATGTGACGACGGGAATCCGGGTTGGTTTTGATGGCTTCGATTACCTCTGCCAGCTGATCCACTCCGTTAAAGTCGCGCCACTGTCGACCGTAGACCGGGCCCAACTCTCCGTAGGTAGCTGCAAAATCAGCGTCCTCGGATATCCGCTTCACGAAAACTTTCATTTCTACTTTCCAGCTGTCGGAGTGCTTCGGATGGGCTTCCGCCAGCCCGTTCTGCTCTAAATAATACTGGAAAGGCCATTCGTTCCAGATGCGAACACCGTTTTGCACCAGGTACCGGATGTTGGTATCTCCCCGGATGAACCAGATAAGTTCATGGACAACACTTTTCCAGTGGACTTTTTTGGTGGTGAGGAGAGGGAAGCCGTCGGCTAAGTTGAATCGCATCTGGTACCCGAATACGGACCGGGTGCCGGTGCCCGTACGGTCACCCTTAATGGTACCTTGTTCAAGGATGTCCTCCAGGAGCCTGAGGTAAGTTTGCATACGGTCTATTTTTCGGGGTGGCTGATTATGGACAGATTTTTGTGACTGCCCGTTTCGGCCGTAAAGTATCGCTTTTGCCGCAAATGGTTTCACCCCAATGTGTGTAAAGCCTGATAACTTGGCTGCTTTCTTAAGTCTGATCATCCCTGAATTTCGGTATTAACACCGGTGCCTGACGCTTAAAGACATGTTATCCTATGCCTTTTCCAAAACCAAACCGGGTTGTTATCCATTACCCATGCGACTCTAAAGAGTGCATTACAACTTAGGGGAATAACTAAAATAGTGACGGTGAATTTTCGTCATTGTCTTAGTTAGGAAAATTTCTATCCTCAAACCAGGAAAATAGACATAATGACTTACCAACCTTTTACCAGCAAAACCGCCATCGTTACCGGCTCCGCCAACGGAATAGGCTTCGCTATTGCGCAGCATTTGGTGGCGGAGGGAGCCAGCGTCGTGATCAACGACATCAATCCGGTAGCCGCAGCTGCTGCAGTAACTAAGCTGAACTCAGGCAATGAAATTAGGGCTTACGCCTTTCCCGGTGATGCCGGTGACCCTGAATTCATCAACCGGATGGTTGACTTCGCGGCTAATATTACTAATAGCCGCCTGGAGATGATTGTCGCAAATGCTGGCCTGACCGAATTCGGTGACTTCTTTAACTTTTCGCCCGAAAGCTTCGAAAAAGTTGTCAACCTGAACTTACGGGGAACCTTCTTCCTGGCACAGGCCGCAGCCAAAGTGATGAAAGCACAAGGCCGTGGCGGAAACATCGTATTGATTGGTTCCAATGTGGGCGAAAGAGCCTACATGAACCTGGCAGCCTACGGGATGTCTAAAGCAGGAATCAGCATGTTGGCCAAGCAACTTACGTTACCATTGGGCCCATTAGGGATCAGTGTGAATTGTGTCGCCCCAGGCGCTACCCTGACGGAGCGGACCCAGGAAGAAGAACCTGATTACGCCGGAACCTGGGCTAAACTGAACCCGAACAAACGTGTTGGCCAACCCGAAGACATAGCTACCACAGTGGCCTTTATGCTTAGCCCCGCTTCTCGTCACATCACCGGCCAAACCTTGCTGGTTGACGGAGGCTGGACCTCCTACGCACCTTCTCCCTTTTTCCTTAAGGAGATAGCTGAAGACCGCCCGGTTACCAATGGTCAAAGTAATAAGTCAGCCAAGGTTAGCGAGGCGTTGAGGTTAAAGCAAATGGTGAGCTAAGTTAGTCTGGCAGGGCTACCGCAAGGGAATACTCGCTTCGCTCGTGCAGAGGGAGTGACAACCTTACCGACAACTCGACAACCCCAACCTACCCCAACCCCTCCAAAAAAGGCACGAACGCACAGCCTCCCAGTTGTTCTTCCGTCCAGGTAGCTTCACCAGTGCGCCGAATTTTCAGGAGGGTTTGTTCTTTGCCTTCGGGGCCGACCGGAATAATCATGATCCCACCAATTTTGAGTTGTTCCCGGAGTGCCGGTGGTACAGCTGCTGCGCCAGCGGTAGCTAGGATGCGGTCATATGGGGCCAACTCCGGTAACCCATTATTACCGTCCCGCAGGTAGCAACGAATACGGTCCAGCCGGAGTTTCTTTAGGGTGAGTTTTGCTTTACGCCACAAAGGTTTGTGCCTTTCCAAGGTGAAAACCCGGCCGCCAAGTAAGGACAGCACCGCCGCCTGATAACCTGATCCCGTACCAATCTCCAGGACATGTTGTCTTGGCAGCAATTCTAATGCGGTACTTTGCCAGGCCACGGTACTCGGCTGGCTGATGGTTTGCTCGCAGTCGATCGGGAAGGCCTCGTCTCTGTAGGCCCAGCTGTGGAAAGAGCTGTCAAGGAAAGCGTGGCGTGGTAGGTTAGCCATCACCTCCAGTACCTTTTCATCATACGTGCCGCTGGCACGTAATTGCTCGATAAGTTGCCGGCGTTGGCCCCGGTGGTGAAAATCGTCCATTTACTTAGAGCTTGTTGGGAAATCTGGTTCCTGACCGAGAACGAGCAGTTTTGTGCCTGATCGAGGTCAGAAAATGATCACATAACGGGTTATTTGTTTGATTTTTGACAGAAGAGCAGGTGCAAAAATATCGTTTGTAGGTTGGAAGCGGATTTCCCAACAAGCCCTTAATCTGATAGTCGACTGTAAAATACGCAACCCGACCGTGTTGTCTGCCGTGTAACCTTGATTTAATTGCTGGAAAGGTGAAGCTAGCGAAAAAGCACTGCAACCTGCAACCTGCAACTTGCAACCTGCAACCTGCAACCTGCAA
>JBLHRW010000163.1:0-10028 GCA_047626445.1 Neolewinella sp. | reverse complement strand
CGGTCATATTCGATACTCCGGCGAGTTCATTGGTGAGGTTGATCATCACGGTATCGTAGGGGCCGGTTTCAACGCCTGGCTTCAGGTTTGTGCTCAAATCGATCGTACGCCGTAATTGACCGTCTTCTCGCAATTCGATGGTAGCACTCCCGCCTTCATTCTGGCGGTAGTACTGGTGAAAACCGAGCCAGACATCCTGTCCGGCGGGGAAATTGAGAAAGGGCGAGGCGAAACGGGTGGAGCCCCCACCTATCGGTCCTTGCAGGATCAATGCATTTTGGCGGGAGCCTGATTGAATCGGCTCTCGACTGCCCCAGAACGGAGTGGTAGATGCTCGGCCGTCGATGGTGAAATCCACGTTGCCTTCATCCCGCCAGTCGGCAAAGGCAATACCTTCAAAAGTGATCAGGTCACCGATGATGTTTTGGGCGCGGCCGCAGGTGCACAGGGAAAGGATTAAAAGCAGTGTAGGGACAGAACGTTTCATGGTGTTGGTGTTTTAATGCGAAGTTTAAAGGGTAAACTTCGCTGCTGCCTAAGGCGGTGTAGCCTGAACCGGAAAAGGGAACGTAGCTATTTTGTACGGCGTCCATAAGCGGAGCTACGGCAGTTACCCGCTCCGGGAGCCTTCGGCCCCGTTCGCACTCGGGCTGGAAGCCCTCGCCCTTTGGGTCACTACTCCACTAATTGCAGCACCTCCCGAACCCTTACCCCAAAGTCAGGATTATTTAGAGAAATTTTTTCCAATTCCGCTTTTGCCCGCTTATCTCCGGCTTTAAAGTAGGCCAGGGCCAGGTAGAATTGTCCGTCGTCTTTGAAGGCGGTGGTACCGCTGGCGAGCTGGATGAAGACGGCCCGGGCTTCTGCGTCCCGTCCAGTTTCCAGGGCTGCGATGCCGAAGGCCAGCCGGGCCTCGTTGTCGTCGGGGTTTTGCTGGAGGTACAGGATGAGCTGGGTATGTGCCTCAGCGTAGTTTCCCGTATTAAAAGCCTCCTGAGCGGCAGTGACCGATGCCACGTCGGTGCTGCTCTTTTCGGTGAGGGAGAGTGGTGCGTACTGGGCAAACTGCTGGTAGGGTTCAGCACTGGTGAACGGATTCCAAACCAGGAGAACCAGGGTGACGGCAGCGGCAATGCCGGTGGCGGGAAGCCAGCGCTTCCAGTTCAGGGAGCGGACCTTTGCAGTATTACCATCCTTTTTTCCTTGCTCCGTTTTTTCCTTTTCCTGCACCTGCGGCCCCGCCATCTGGCCTGTCACTTCCTCCGTCCCAGACAGGAAGTGCTGCGTGGCCAATGCAGCCATCTGTGTTTCCAGATCAGGTAGCGCCGCCTCGGTCTTGAGGAAGGTCAACTCCTCCTTCCGACGCTGTAACTCCGCCGCCAGTTCAGGCTCGGCGGCCAGCCTTGCCTCAAACACCGCCAACTCCGGTGGCGGGAGATCCGTCGCAAAGTAGCGACTGATCAGGATGTCATTTTCTTCATTCATCTTTGCATCTCCTGTGTTCTAGTTGATAGCGGGTAGCCTTCAGGAGCCTACTACTATTGAACTATGAACTAATTAACTATAAACTAATTAACTATAAACCCTCATACAAGGTCCGCCACCGTTGCCCGCAGGCATGCCGCCGCCGATACACCGTATTTGCCGCTGCCATGTCCAATTTCGTGGCAATAGTTGAGGCCGGTAAACCCTTCGCCAGTAGTGTTAATAACTGCTGGCACAATTCGCTTAACTCTTTAAAAGCAGTTTTCATTTTCTGTTGCCGGATGTTCTCTTCTTCTACCGCTTCCAACAGATCATACACGTTGCCTTCGTTGTTATATTCCTTTGGGAGCTCGTCCCTTACCTCCACCGACCGTCTTTTTTTCCGTAAGTTATATAACCATTTATTCTGGCAGATCCGAAAAAGCAGCGCTCCCAAGGGGCAGGTAAGCACGAAATCGGGATCTTTCGCCTTTTGATGCAAGGCAATGATTCCCTCTTGAAAGGTATCCTGAGCGTCGGCTAGGCTGCCATTGTTTTTAGTGATCCAACTACTGATGGTCGCAGCATTGTCGGTGTAAACCTGGTGTAAAATTGTAAAGTCGCCGTTTCTGAGTGCCAGAATATGGGTGTGGTCAGCATGTGGTGTCATATCACGACAATAATACGAATTTGAGCAACAAGTACATGTCTAGACGTAATATTAGTGGTGGAAGTAAAGAGGTAATTACTTGTCAGGGCTAGAGAAGATCCTCTAGGGTGGGGGCGAAAGATGATTAATTGGAGATTAATAAATTAACAATCCCTGCTCTGCCGTCGACAAATGCCGACCCAGTTACTCGGTTGATGTACGCAATGGCAAATAAAATTTTAGGTAGAGGGTAAGGAATGTGCAATAGTGGCAATAGGAAGTAAAATACTCCCATTCCTATGAAACGAATACCAGAAAAACTCCTCCTCACCTTTACGCTGCTTCTATTACTAGCCTTGGGCCGGGCCTACGGGCAAAACCTCAGCCTCGACATTGATGGCAACGATGACGACGTAATCATGGGGCTTAGTGCGACCCCAATTGGCTTAAATCCAACAGACTTCACGATCGAATTATGGTTTCGCTCAACCGACGCGGTACCCTCTCCTGGCTTGTGCCCCGATGGCATGCGAACCCTAATGGGGATGGCAGGCCAGGTGTTTAACCTGGAGGTTACGGAATGTAATGGTCGGCTTTACGTCTCCGAGCTATTCCCGCTCAGCGCTCCGATAAATACAGACATTGCTGCGACTAACCAGAATGTCTGGCAGCATTTACGTATCGATTACGCAGCGGGCGCATTCCAGATTTACCTCGACTGTATTCTCGTTCATAGCATTAATAAGTCGATCCCGTCCACAGTAGCACAGTTTGTTCTGGGGGAATACCTAAATACCAGTGGGGTGAGCCAACCCCGCCACTGGCTGGGCCAAGTTGATGAAGTCCGCATTTGGGAAGCAGTACAGCCTACAGATCCTACTTGTGCTCGTCCCTTTTGCCCACTGGCTGGTAACGAACCAGACTTGATGGCCTACTGGAATTTCGACCAGGGCATCGGCAACGGCAACAACGTGCCGCTGACGACCATCGTAGATCAAACCACTAATGGTAATGACGGCGTAGCCGCCAACTTCGTCGGCAATGGTAATACCAGTAACCTGGTCAACTTCGGCGCACCGCTGGTGGGGCCATCGTTGCACAGCCTGGGCCTTACCATCCGCGATTATCCTTACCAAACGGCTCCGTTGACGACAATCTGTAGCGGTGATCCCGCGCACTTTACCCTCGACCTCAACGGAAATGTTCCCGGTCCCTTCAGCAATGTAAGCGTGGTTTGGGAATACCGCGATGATGCCGTGTCTCCCTGGCTGCCGTTGAACAGCCCGCCGTTTACAGATTTTCAGTTTCCGATCCTTCCCGGCGTATTGACGGCAAATTGCGGGCCGAGCCCGACAGGTTTTGTGGACCGGAGTTTCCGAGCCATTGCCACGGTGACGGAGGCCGGAACGGGCCGCCAATGCGCCTACACCAGCAGTCCCTATGACCTGACGATCTGCTGCCCAGTGAGCCCCTTTACAGTAGACATTGCTCCGCCTGACCCTCTCTGCGAAGGGGAGTCGGTCAACTGGGCCATTAGCATCACTAGTTCGGATGCCTGGGTTGCTACGCCCGGGATAAATACGACGATCAGCTGGCAGGTGACGGATGAGAATGGTACCCGGGCATTGCCCGGGCAAAACCAAAACCCTGCCTTTTCCTACCTTTACACCGCACCTGCGTTGAGCGCCCCCTTAGACGTTTGCTTCACGGCCACCGTCACGAATTGTAACGGTAAAGTCGGCACTGCCCAAAGTTGTGTCCGCGTTGATCCGGAGCCAGAATGTGGCCTGATTGATGCCATGCCGCTGGGCGCGCCGCAAAACCTGACGCAGATAGGCACAATCCCACACCCGACCTACGAAATCTGCCCCGGCGACGACGCCATCGTTGGTATTGACCCCGTGAACCCCTTCGATAAATGTATTCCACAATGGCAGTACAGTTTTGATAACATCAGCTGGACCAACCTTGGTTTTTCCAATACGGTGCAGAACACCAACATCTTGCCCAGCCATCTTTGGCTATCTACGGCCGACCGGATTTACTACCGTATTGAGTGCGCGCCATTGTCGAACCCTTCGGGCTGTGATCCTTGCTATAGTAACCTGATTGAGGTCCGGCTTACCCAAGCGCCGGTGGCTGGAACGATTAACGGACCTACGCAGGAATGCCTCGAAGATGTATTGGCCGCACCGGTGCAACTGACGGTAAATAACCCCGTAGCCGGTATAACCTACCAGTGGCTGCACAACGGCTTGCCCTTCGGAACGGGAAACAGCCAATTGGTAACCAAAGCCGGTTGCTACTGGCTGGAAGCATCGAATGGCTGCCAAACAAGAGTTGGCAATAAGCACTGCATCGAGATCTGCGAAACGGTGGCCATCATGAGCTGCCCCCTGGCGCCGAATGACTGCGCCCGACTGGGTGACCCCGTCACGGTATCCGCCTGTGGTTCTTATTCCACCTGTGGTTCGCCAGCGGCCAGCTTTGGCTATAAGTGGTATGTGAACGGCGCCTTCCAGGCCGGGCAATCAGGCTGCACCTTCACTTTCCTTCCCATTGCTGCTGGTAATACCGTGCGGGTTGATATTGTCGACCCTGTCACCGGCTGCGCCGGTAGTGTGGAACAGCTAATTGTTCCCTGTGATTTTTAAACAACCCACCTGATCTTTTTGGCAACAGTGCAAAGCCTCTCTCGGGAGCTTCGGCGGAAATACGCCCTGCGCTGCGCCTTCAATATTCAACGAAACTAAGATGAAATATTTACCTCTATACTTCCTGACCATACTGCTGTTTATGGCTTCGTTGGTCAGCGCGCAAGGTCCGCATGTCAACCCCGAATGGGCAAAACTTTACGGCGATTCACTGGATCAACGACCACATAAGGTGAAGGCTTTTGGCGACGGTGTCTATGTGGCTGGCGAGATGGACTGGAATGGTACGGTCTATGGCACTTTTAGTAAATTTAATCCAACTACGGGGAGCCTTATTTGGCACTTTCGGATGAATATCTCCAGCTCCTTTTCGGATTTTGAATGGGACCCCGTACAGGATCTTTTTGTGGTAGTTGGTGGTACGCAACCGTTCTCCTCCTCTGTAGACAACAAATCGCTGGCTGTTTTGGTGGACGATACCGGAATTGCGCAGCGGGTTCGAGAATTTGACTTTATTGGACGGGAAGGATTTACCACCATTGTTCGACATCAAATGCCGCCTGATCCTGCATTTCCGTTCTATGTATTGGGCGGTAAAAACCCGTCTACAAATACCCCTTCCAGTTTTGATGAACCCATTTTGCTGAACCTCAACCTCAGCCTCATGGAGAAATGGGAGCATGAATTTATGGGCCCATTCGTCAACGGTACAGCCATCGAAATAGAAGGGGTGCGTGGGTTGGTGCCACTTAGTTCAGGTGAAATCCTGATCCTCGGCAATGGCTCAGTAGCCAACGAAGGGGTGGTCATTGTCGTGGACGGACTAACCGGTTTCCCTACCAATTCATTGTACTATCCAGACTTCATAGACTTTTATGACGGAGTAGAATTACCCAACGGTGAAATTGCGTTGGTTGGCGAACGGTTTCAAAGCCATGAGGCGATTGTGCTGATCATCGAACCGGCCAACTACCAGTCAGTAGCCGGGATGGTTTTTAGTGATGTACGCCAGTTTCGAGAGGTTGGCCTTGGCAACCCGGGAACCAACGGTGGGGAGTATCCGCTCTTCATGGTGGGCGACCTGAAAAACAACCCACAAGCCTTCAACTATATGCACAAGGTTGATTACGCTCCGGGTAGCGGTATTTCTTTAGAATATTCCCGGCATCTACCGGTAACCGCTACGAATTTTGCCGATCCTCACCTTTCCGTCACCCAACTCCGGAATCGTATATTCTATGCGGATTCGCGGGTGGAACCCAGTGCCCCAACCCCAAGCCGAGATATGTTTATTGGCAATTTTAGCCTCGATTTTGACCCGGAGTGTGTTGAAGATGCCACATCTCCGTACCTGGGCTACGCCGCTAACCCAACGGTGTTTAATATCCGTTTCCGGACAAAAATAAACGGCCCGGATCAACTGGCTATCCCAGTGACGCTGCCATTACCCTTCACTTGTTCCAGTTATTGTGTGCCGGAATTTTGCTCGGCGGACTTCAGTTTCGAGACCGACTGCTGCAAAGGCATTTTTACCAGCAATGTTACGGGGACAGCTCCTTTCACTTATGACTGGGACATCGGCTGCGATGGCGTTGCTGATGGCATTGGTAATGTGCCGAACTTCAACTACACCTTTCCCGGTTCCGGTACTTACCTGGTTTGCCTGACGGTGACAGATGCCACCGGATGCCAGACGACGAGGGTGCAAAAAACAGTTGCTGTAGTAGATGATCCACCAGTTTTCAACTGTGTCAATGTTGTTATCCCAACGGATCTGGGGGAGTGCTATGCCACTTATACCCCAATCATTGAGGTGACGGATGATTGCACGCCGATGCTGCAGCCAATTTGTAGGTTCTCTGGCGCGATTACCGGACGGGCACCCATCGATAGCTTCCCAAAAGGAATCACTACCGTAGACTGTGTTGTGGAAGATATTAAGGGACAACTGGCTACCTGCCAGTTCACCATCACCGTCGAAGACCGGGAGGCACCAATAATATTTTGCTCAGCACCCATCTCCGTTACGGTACCCGGTTGCGAAGGTGGCGCACGTGTGCCTTGGAACGATCCCTTTTTTGCGGACAATTGCCCGATGGCAACCATCACAAGTACCCATCAGTCGGAGGACTTCTTCTCCTGCGGTACTACCACCGTAATTTATACCGTGACGGATATGGCCGGGCTGATGACGAGCTGCTCTTTCCCCGTTGTAGTAAATTGTGCTTGCGCCGAAGTCGTAGCGCCAGAGATGACCTGCACAGATATAGATAACCAGTATGCTTTCTCCTTCCTGGTCAACGACCTTACCGGGGCTACCCCCTCAAATTGTACGGCTACGGTCACTACCGTACAGAGCGGCATCAACCTGAGTAGCGTTACCTTCAGAAATGGTGTCATTAGTGGCCTGATAGACATCCCTGCAGCTCCCATCCCCACCATTATTCGCCTCGATGTGCGGGTAACTTGTATCTGCCCAGACGGCACTTCGCTCACGTGCACTATTCCTGTGTTTTTGACGACACCCTGCTGTAAGGAAATATCCATCGACGACCAGGAACAGTGCCGAAGTAATGGAAATGTTGTCATCAACCTACTGGGCTGCAATAACTTATTTGATGTCCGGCAAGTCCGTTATTATGTGTCAGATGCGCCCTGTTTTCCGGGTTCGCCCATGACGCTCATTCAGGTAAGTCAGGATTGTCGGCCGCTTACGCTGGCCCCTCAGTACCACAACGGGGATGTTTGTGTCTACGCCGAAGTAGACATGGGCCCCGGAGCTGGCCCTTGCCGCCAGTTACGGACCGATACCGCACTGGTGAAACTGTGTTCACCGGTAAGTGGTACGCTGGCCAACCAGACGTTCTGCTATGCCGCCACCCCGGTTACGCCAAACCTGATTACCCTGAACCTTAGTAATCCCGATGCTTGTGACTACACCATTCAATGGTTTGACAACACCAATACGCCCATCCCCGGAGCAACCGGACTGACCTACCAACCGCCAGCCATGAGCATGACACCCGGTTCAATAGCCTGTTCCGAATCCATTGGCTATGTTGCCGAAATCACGTCTATTTGCGGCGTTCGTAGGCCCAAGGCCATCATCCAACTCGACAATAATGACGCGCCAATAGGCGAAATTATCCTGCAAACACCAGACACCAATCCGCTGTGCTATGGCGAAGATGCAGTCCTGGAATACGTTCGTAATTGTCAGGAGCCTGATGATCGTTGGACGTGGGAGCAGCGAACGGCAAGTACGCCCTTTGCCGACATCACCACGAACGGAAACCAGAACCCGCTCTACCTGACCAATCGCCTCTACGAAGACCATTGGTACCGCATCACGGAGCAAAATGGCGTTTGCCCAGTAGATACGGTCGACTATTTCCTCGACATCATCGACCCACTCACCATCACCAGCTTCACGGCTGCCCACGGCCCAGTTTGTGCCCCGACGCAGATTGACATGACCCTTAATTGGACGCCCGCACAACCTGGCTGCACCTATAAAGTGATCTGGTATCATGATGGTAATGCGGTTAAAGTAGAAACAGTGACAACAGGTCCACTTAGCTACAGCTACGTACCGCCTGTTGGTACGCCGCTAGCTGGAAATTTCTACGCAGAAGTAGCCAGTAACTGCTGCGGTACGCTGGTGAAAACGCCGGTCGTTACGCTGGATCCGCCAATGGAAGTACTAGTAGCAGGGCCTTGCTTTCGGTGTAAGGATGAATTTATCAAGCTGACCGGGATTGTGCTCAACGCCCCTGCCGGAGTAACCTGTACTTACCAATGGTATACGGCTGGTTTCCCGATTCCAGGGGCCAATAGCATTGATCTTCATGTTGACCCAGGCTTCTACGGCCCAATCACTTTCGAAGTGACCTGCACTGATGGATGTGTTCGTACAGTTGATTACAACATCAACCAGTGTGGCCCCGGTGCAAGACCCATTCCTGTGGCAACTAATGAAATTACGCTGCTACGAAATGAAGCCTATCCGAACCCGACGAGTGGTACGGTTTTCATCGAACTGGAAGCACCTGTAGCCTTCGAGCGGCTTGAAGTCCTGAGCATCACCGGGCAATTGGTGAAAACCATCAATGGCAGCCGTTATGGTACTCGCCATGAAGCTAACCTAAGCGGTTTACCTGCCGGAACGTATCTGATCCGGGGCCTCACTCAGGACGGAGAACTGCTGGTGGTAAAGTCGATCAAAGAATAAGAGCCCGTAATAACTTTTTTGCTCCGGTCTGACCACTAGTGGTGAGACCGGAGCTTTTTATTTTTACTGGCAATGGTCTTCTCCGAGGACCCGATCCAAATACCCGACCAACTGGTCCGCATTCTTTCGATCAAAACACATTGGCGGCTTGATTTTGATGACGTTCTCGTCAGGCCCGTCGGTGCTCATCAGGAAACCGAGTTCGCGCATCCGATTTTTGAGGTAGCCAGCTTGTGAAGTAGCAGGGAGGAGGCCATGATCAGGCGCGGCCGCAGGTGCAGGGGAGGGTTTAACCAGCTCAAAGCCCAGGAACAAGCCTTCGCCCCGTACGTCACCGATGATGGGATGTTCTGCCTGAAGCTGGCGCAGCAATGTTTTGAGGTAGTTGCCGGTCTCGAGTGCGTGCTGCTGCAATCCTTCTTCTTTTACCACGTCGAGCACCGCCAACCCGGCAGCACAACTGACGGCGTTGCCACCAAAGGTGTTGAAGTACTCCATGCCGTTGGCGAAGACTCGGGCGACTTCCGGGGTGCAGACTACAGCACCCAGCGGGTGCCCATTCCCCAGTGGCTTACCGATGGTAACAATGTCGGGAACCACGCCCTGGAGCTCGAAGCCCCAGAAATGGCTGCCCACCCGGCCTACGCCGACCTGAACCTCGTCGGCAATGCAAAGCCCGCCAGCTGCCCGGACGTGACGATACACTTCCTCCAGGTAACCTTCCGGCAATACAATCTGTCCGCCGCAACTGAGGATGCTCTCCCCGATGAAGCCGCCGATCTTAGCGCCTGTAGCTTCCCATTCCCGGAGAATCTTCCCGGCGTAGGCCCCGTAAGCTTTACCCGCCGTGGCCGGATCGCGGTGGATGCCCCGGAAGACATCCGGCAAGGATAAAAGCCGGGTGCGGGGTGGGGCACCCTTGCCGCCCTTACCGTCGAACTTATAGCTGCTCACGTCAATCGTCCGGCTGGTATTGCCGTGGTACCCGACCTCTACGGCCAGCATGTTCTGGGTGCCTGACCAGGCTTCG
>JBLHRW010000162.1:0-10080 GCA_047626445.1 Neolewinella sp. | reverse complement strand
ACCTGGGCAAAATCTCCGCAGGTATTGACAACTACAATAACAGCGACCGGGGGCAAATCGACATTTTGGAAACACCTTCCCTGGATTTAACCCAGCTGACAGATCCGAGGGTGGAAATGGAATACGCCTACAATCGTTATAGCGCTTTAAATAGCGACCAACTCCGTATCCTCATTTCCGTAGGTGGCGGCCCTGCCCTGGTGCTGTTTTCTGGCTTGGAGAATGGTACCGGTAATTTCGCTACCGGACCAGATAATGTGGAAGTGTTCATACCGGCAACGGAGAATGACTGGTGTGCTGCCGGACCAGGATGTATCAACATCGACCTGAGTGCCTTTGCCAGCGAAACGGATGTGAAAATCCAAATCGAGAACATTAACGACTTTGGTAACTTGATGTGGATAGATAATTTCCAAGTCATCGGATCCTGCGCCTTTATCTTGCCGGTAGAATGGTTGAGCTTTTCTGCCGTACCCGCCGGTAAAAACGCCTTGCTCAACTGGAAGGTGAATCAGGAGGAGGACAACGTCGGATTCACAGTCGAACGATCTTCGGCTACTGATAATAACTGGCAAGCGCTTAGCTGGGTTCCTACTGCGGAGGGTGTTAACCGGACGGTTTGTTATGACTTTACCGATGTAACCACCCGTGCCGGAACTACTTATTATTACCGCCTGCGGCAGCAGGACCTGGACGGACAAACGTCCTTCTCGGACGTCCGTACCGTCGCTTTCGGCAAGGCCGGAGCGCTGGCCGCTTGGCCCAACCCTACGGATAATTTGCTGACGGTCCAGTCGTCCGTGCCATCGGCAGATTACACTTTGCTTAACAGCCTGGGACAAACCCTCCGTACCGGCAAACTGGTAAACGGACAGGCTACGCTGGACTTACAGGATTTGTCGCCAGCTATTTACCTGCTCCGGGTTGGAGAAGAGGAGGTGCTGCGGGTGGTGCGGCGGTAGGCTGCTTAACAACAAATTGAACCACTAAGGGATGGGGATTAAATAAAACGTGATTCTTTGACCTGCCGCTTTTGTTCTCGCCGTTCTTGAAAAATTCTTTGCATAGCCGTAGCTACGGAAATAATTTTTAAGAGCGGTGAGGGCAAAATAAGGCGGTCAAGAAGCATGGTTTATTTATTTCGCGTCCCTAAGACACTGAGGCACGAAGAATTCTTAGTGCCTCAGTGTCTTAGGGGTTTAAACTTTCTTCTCTACCGCATCAACATAACATCCCCCGCCTGACGAACAACCTCCCCGTTACTCAGCCTGACCTCAACGAGGTAAACATATACCCCGATGGAAGGCAATTGACCATTTGGTGAGCGGCCATCCCAGGCGGCGAGTGCGTCGGTAGGGGAGAGGTCTTCAGCTTGATATACCTGGCCTCCCCAACGGTCGAAGACGGAAAAGCGCATGATGCGTTCCACGCCAGGCCCAGGGAATAACCGGAATAAATCGTTTACGCCGTCGCCGTTAGGGCTAAAGACATTTGGCACGTAGAAGGGATCTTCTTCGCTGACGGAGATCACCGTCTGGTCGGTCGCCGAACAGCCGTTGTCGTTCGTAAGCGTTGCGACAACGGTGGTGCCCGCTGATGGCCGCAGGGTCAGGGTCGGGCAGTTGGAGCAGGTATCCCCTAAGGTGCTGCCCCAGCTGATGAGGAAGGTCCCGGTAGGTAGATTGGTCTGTGGTCTAAGGGTGACGGAATCCCCCAGGACAATAGTGATCGTTTCCGGTAAATCAAGCAGGACTTCGCCAGCTGCGTCGACGGTGAGCAGGAACTCCTGGTCGCATCCGAGACTATCGCTAACCAACAGGGTGTAGTCGTTTGGAGACAGGTCCGTAAAGCGTGGCGTAGAGAGAAGTGGACCGCCGTTTAGGGAGAAGTTTAGCCCGTTCAGTTCGTCGGAGGTGATGTCGATGGTCCCATCGTTATCACCGGGGCAGGTCTCCGGTGTTGCGGTGGCGAAAAGGTTCAGCTGGCGGCCTTGTTCGATGGTGAGGTTGGCAATGGCCGTACAGCCTTCGGCCAGGGTGGTAACGGTGATGGCGTAGACGCCGGCGGCCAGGTTGTTGTTCCTGGCTTGGTCCGTGCCATCCGGCCAACGGATGCTGACCGCAGCGGCTGGCTGGTTGAAAACCACTTCCCCTGCACCTGCGGCCGCGCCACAATCCGTTTGTAGTTGTGCTGCAGTAACTTCCAGCGTATTGATCTCCAGCGTAATCAAGTGCGTACTATCGCATTGGTTAGTGGCAGTAAATAAACGGGAATAATCGCCTGGCGTACGTTCGAACGTTCCGAAAATCAGCGATGAATCCCCCGCACAAATACTGATGGTCGCCGCAGTGACTACCGGCTGGTCAACGATGAGTTCGATGGCGTGGATACTGTCACAACCATTCGCCGCAGAATAATCCCGTTGATAGGTACCGGCGATACGTTCGAAGCGGTCGAAGACCAGCATCGAATCGCCCTGGCAAATGCTGAACGTCTCCAAAGTTAGGGTGTCCAGGAGCTGAAACACATCTAAAGTATCAGTTTGTTCACATTGGCTACTTTGCATAACGTCAAGGTATTGCCCTGTAGTAAATAAAGTAGTATCTCCAAAGACAATACTGTCCCCAGGGCATAGATATACCGAATCACGTGTACCCATTACTGGCAGGATGCTTATTCTGATGCTGTCGGAACTAAAGCACCCACCGCCGAATTCAGCAGCGACCAGCAACAGGGTATCGGTCGTCGGCGCAAAGCGTACCTCCGGGCAGTTGGTACAATCAATGAACGAACTCTCGCTCCACTGATAATTACTGAAGCCGTTCAGTCGGAAGGTCAGGGTGTCGCCCGGGCAGATCAGCGTGTCGACGCCCAGGTTGATCTCCGTAGCGGGGTCGATCTTCACGTTAACTGTGTCCGTTTGCACCCGACCGCAGGAATCGATGGCCACGACCCAGAAATCGCCCTCGCCATAGCCGGTAAAGTCCTTCTCGGTGGTCCCGTCGTTCCACTCGTAGGTAGCGAATCCATCCTGGGCAAGTAGCGGGATGATGGCGTTGGAGCACAGGGTGGTGTCGGGGCCGAGGTCGAGTAAGGGGCGCGGCCGCAGGAGCAAAGTGAGGGTGTCCGAAGCAAGGTTCCCGCAACTGTCGGTGACGGTCAACCAGTATTCGCCAGATTCATTGACGGTGATGCTGTCCATCAGTGCCCCAGTCGACCAGGTATACGTCACGAAGCTGGACTCGGGCGCCAGGGCAAGGACGTAGCCCGGGCAGGCCGTGGTGTCCGGACCAAGGTCTATGACTGGGAGTGCTACACAGCAGCAGTCGTTTTCAATGTCGGGGTCGTCGCAGTCGATCAACCCGTCGGCATCGTCGTCTATTTGGTTGTTGCAGATTTCCTCGGTGGGGCAATCACGGGCACAACTCTCCGGGTTAAATACCAGGCCGCTGGGCTCGGTGAAGAAATCAGTCGTGAAGTACTCACTGGGTTCGGCAAAGAACTGTAGCGTACTAGTGCGCAAATCCGTCTCTTCACTGAAGACCTCTCCCGGCTCCATGTCGAGGCAACCAGCCACCGGCACGCCAAAAATATCCAGTTTTACGATGGAACCTTCCCGTAAGGATTGGATACTGCCAGCCAGGACGATCTGGTTATTGTGCGTATTGATCATTTGTGGCGTAGCCCGATATTGCCCGCTGCTGCGGTGGTAGTTATCAAGGATGGCGCGTGCCCAACTAACTTCCCCACTCCGGTCCAGTTGTATCATTTCGGTTTGGAAGGGTACCGTTGTAATCAGGTGCTCACCTACTAAAGTGTACCCCTGGGTATTGGCCAGCATCTCCGCAGGTGGCCCGGTTAAGTTCGGGAACATTCTGGTTGATATCAGGTCACCGTTCAGGTCGGACCTCATCAGAAAGGCAGTGTGAGAAGCGGGGGAACTCGATTCGGCAGTTATCGCAAAAATAAGCTCATCCTCTTCCTTGACGATCCCGACTGGGAAAGTGCTGTCAACCTGTTGCAGGTTGTACAACCGGTTATTGAGCGGTGATCCTACTTCGTCCAGTGTGAGGAGAAAAGTACCGTTTAGCAAACCACCCGGAGTAGTTCCACCGTCGATGTTGCCTAGCACGTAGTACCTGCCGTTGTCCCGATCGTACGCGGCCGTGTTGAACCGCAGCACGCCGTTGTTCTGGTACCGGAGCGGCCCGGTCACGATGCTACCGTTGGCCTTGTCGATGGTAAGAAAAAGACCGTCGCGGTCAAAAACGGTTATGGCCGAATTAGGGCTCTCAGTATACCCAATGATGGTATAATTGCCGGTGCGGGCCTGACTAAATATCCGGTTGAAGATAGGACGGACGAACTCGGAAGGATAGCTGCGCGCCCAAAGTAAGTCGCCTGTATCAGCATTGACGCGGACGATAAAGCTATGATCTCCGCTGTCGCTGTTCAAAGAGGTACGGCCGATGGCCGCAAGCTGGCCTTCGTCATCGAGCATCATTTCAGTAATCAGGCCCACGTTCCCGTCAGGGAAGACTTCCCTTTGCCATAAAATGGAGCCGTCTTCCCGAATCGCCATTACCCAGATGCGATTACCGTCACTTAGGCTAAGGAAAAACCGGTCTCCGTCCGGTAAAACTGCCGTAACCTCCTCGGAAAGATCGCCATCCTGCAAGCCATACAAATAGGTGAAGCCCTCAGTACAGCCTTCATTCCCTGGGCAATCAGGCCCGGTACAAGGCTCTTGTGGTACCTCTACCATCCGGCAGAATTCCCGATCACATACCCCGTTACTCTCCCGGAGGCAAACTTCGAAACTGCCCAGGTCCGGGAACGTCCAGGTGAGGTTGCGGTCCATGCCAACCTGCGTGCCGTCGATCGTCCACGTCCGGGTAGTTCCACCGGACGATATGTTGGTGAAGGTGAGCGTACCTCCCACCCCAAAACCGACACTGTTGTAGTTGAATGCTGCATCGACCGCACAGAAAGGTGCGCTTACTACCAGAGAACGGCAATGTTCTTCGCTACACAAACCATTACGCTCCTGCAGGCATACCTGATAGCGGCCTGGAGCTGAAAAAGTGTAGGTAAGGTCAGTATCGGTTCCGACCTCCGTTCCGTTAACGGACCACGTCGAACTTCCCCCACCGGTGGAGTTGTTGGTGAAGGTGACGATAGCACCGGTCTCATAATTAGTAGCGGGGAAGGAAAAATCGGCCACCACGGGGCAAACTACCTGAATGACCTGCTCGACCGAATCTGACTGGCATAGCATCGGATCGGCAGGGTTGGCCACCAGCTTAAGGCGGTAGGTGCCAACGGTGTTGAAGGTTTCGCTGTAATTGGTGGCGGTGCTCAGTAAGCTCGCGTCGCGTACCCAACGAAAGGAAGCCCCATTGACGGAAGTATTGGCGAAATTTATGGGGGTGCCGACATTCACCGTCACTTCTCCTCCGGTGTAGTCCGCCGCTACCACTGCCGGGCAGGGAGGCAAACATCCCTTACTTTCCGTTAGGCTCCGTCGAATACCATCGAGGAAGAAATGCATCCGGTCCCGTTGCCCGGCCGTGAAGGCGGAATAGCAACGGAAGTAACCATAATCCATGTAGTTGATGTGCATGTCGTCCTGATCCATGGCAAAGCCGGAGTCAGTGTCTGTTGTACAACTGTTCGCACTGCCGCCACAAGGGACGGCTACGGTGGATTGATCGGGTGGCGTATCACAAACCCTGTCTCCGTCCCGGGTGCAATCATCATTTTGACAACCGCCATCGAAGGTGTGCCGTAGTCCTAGGTAATGCCCCAACTCATGGATGAGGACCCCCACCGCCGCTTCGTCACGAGATAGCCAACGGGCCTCCATCACGATTCCGTCAACGCGGCCGCCGTGCGCCCCGGGGTAATAGGCGTAGCCGGCCAGGCCACTGCCCAGCCCGAGGCCGCTTACTTCTTTAACGACCCAAACGTTGACGTAATCACGCGGTGCCCACCGGGAGAGGTCCTTCAGCATCAAGTCATCCTGCGTGTTAAGGTTAGTCAATGGAGAGACGATCCGGTCAATGCCGTTGGTTGCCTGGTTATCGGGTGTTCTTTGGGCCAGGCAAACTTGGATTTGGGTGCTGGCACCGGTTGTTGGGTCGTAATAATCCGTATTGGCGAGGGCTTGATTGAGGTAGTCGACACTGCGTTGCACATCAGCATCGGAGATGTTTTCCGGCCCGTTCTTGTGGACAATATGAAAAACAATGGGTAATATGTAGGGTGGGGCAACAGCTGATTTGTTCTCTAAACGGCCGTCTTTTACGGCTGCTGACCAGGCATAATCCAGCGAATCCGATTTGCGAGAATATTCAGGGTCCTGTTTAAGCAGCGCAGTGTTTGCCGCATCGGTATAACAGCTTAGTACGTCTGTATCCGGACCAGTTTCTGTGCTGGAAGTCGACGTGAAGCTACCCGCCAATAAGGCAAATAGGAGGCGAAGGGTGTACATTTTTTGTGAGATTGGGATTACAATAAGACCTGCACAAGGTACTAAGAAATCTTAGTGCCTTAGTAGTTCAAAATACTACGCTATTCGCTAGCTTCCGACCTATTTCAATAGCTTCATCAATCGCTTGTCATTCTCCAACAGCTTATAAAAATCCTCCAAGCGCTTTAGCAGCCGTTTCTTGCTTCGGTTGTCGAGCTCCGGATAATTAGTAATCAAGGCCTCGGCGGCCTCACGTCGAGACTTGAAGTTTGCGCAGGTCGCCCGCATTTCATCCGGCGTAACATCTTTGCCCAACCAAACAGGAACATAAATGGAGGTAACGTCTAAACTTGGCCGGGGGGCTGCGTAGCTGGTCCCGACAAACCCCGAGTAATCGAAATCGTAGGGAATTGGAATCAGTTTGAGGGCACCTTTTTTAGAGACGACTTCTACATTGTGCATGTTAAATACCTGCCAGTCGGTATTTAGGACCAGGTAGTTAAACAGACACATATTTACGTAGGCTGCCCGGTTCAGTCCGCTGCTACTCGCGTATTTTGATTGTAATATCTTGCCCTCGTAACGAGCTGCAAGTTGTTCTTCGTCCTCTACCATGAAGGCCCTCAGGGAGAGGCCTGCGTCCTCGGTTATCTTGAGGTTCATCGGGATGATTCGGTGATGGTTTTCACTGTACACTGCGTGCAGCTCGTAGACGAGTTGCTCCCTAACAGAGTAGCCTTCTCCCTTGGAGCCGTTGGAACATTGCAGGACGAATTTAAGATCGTTCAGACTACTAAATCCGGCGGCACGCAACTGGGCCTTTTTGAGTTTTATCTTTAACGATGGGTACTGACAGACTTCCAGTCGTACGTTGCCGCGGCTACGTACGCGGCCCGTAAAGGTCAGCGGTTCCCCTAAACCGGAGACGGTCATGGTCAGCGGCTGGTATTGCTTATTCTGTTTTTGCCGGAGGAGGCTTTTCCAATCCGTATCCAACTCGACCTTTACGGAATCACCCCGCTGATGAAGCTCATCAAATAAGGAAGTCTGGCCACTCAAGTGGACAAAAAGTAATAATAGAAGGCAGGTAAATGTGTATCTCATGTTGAAAGTATGGGTACTACAAATTTAAGGTAAGTTTGTCCTAATGTTTATTAGCTTAGCCCGAAACCAAGGGTGATGAAGTTTTTCCTCCTCCTGTTTTGCGGTTCCTTCCTGGCCTTCAGTCAGCTGGAAGCGGCGCTCGCCGCTCCTCCGGTAGCGGTAGAAACGGTGGTCGCCGATGCTAGTTCCATACCCCTTGACCGGGGAGCATTGGAAGTCCGTTTGGCGCGCAAATTGAAATTCACTGAACGGATTGTCTTAGGAATAGCAAAGCGGAAAGTCCGTAAGCAACAACAACGAGCGCAAAACAATGGCGTCACGGATGGGCTGGCAGTTACTGTAATCTTTGCTACCTTCCGCTAACAGGTTTATCGCTTGCCCTTTAACCTATTAGGATACCTGCGGCCGCGCCTGCCAATAAGGCTAATAAGCCGCCATTAATTCAAAATATTACGCACTGCTCAAATGCAGCAAACCCCATTATTATGAGATATATTTTACTCCTTCAGCTTTTTCTTTTTACTGTTTTGTTGCCAGCACAATCGAACGTTTTTGAACGCCTGGCGCTGCCCGACAACGACTCGCCCGATATGGAGAGCCCCGCCGAATTTCTGGGGTACGAACTGGGCAAACGATTTACGGAATACGCCCGTTCGGTCCAGTATTTTAAGCTGTTGGCGGAAAGCAGTGACCGCATCAACATCGAGCAATATGGCATGACCTACGAGCAGCGCCCATTGCTGTTGCTGACCATCAGTAGTGAGGAGAATGTCCGGAATATCGATGCTATTCGTGCCGTGCAAATGAAGTTGGTAGGGGCGCGCACGCAGGTACAAGGGAACGGACAAAGGCAGGGTGGGGGAACCCCAGACCTGGCCACCCACCCAGTCATCAATAGCTACAGTTACAACATCCACGGCAACGAAGCAAGCAGCACCGAAGCTGCCATGCAGGTGGCCTACGAACTGGCGACTACCAAAGACCCCGTTCTGCTGGAGGCACTGAACAAGACGGTCAACCTGCTCTTCATCTGCATCAACCCCGATGGCCGCGACCGCTACGTGTACTGGGCCAACTCCGTCGCCCGCCGCACCGGCGGCGAAGAACCCAGAGACCTAGAGCACTACGCTCCCTGGCCCAACGGACGCACCAACCACTATTGGTTCGACCTCAACCGCGACTGGGTTTGGGGTGTCCACCCCGAAAGCCGTGGGCATACCACCGCCTACCAGAAATGGATGCCGCAGGTGCATACCGACTACCACGAGCAGGGCTACGACGCCAACTACTTCACGGTGCCGGGAACAACGCCCCGCAACCTGTTGCTACCCGATGCCTACGAAATATGGGCCGATACCTTCGGGCGGGCCAATATCGCAGAGTTTAACAAGCAGGGGCTTAGCTATTTTACCCGTGATCGGTTCGACTTTTACTACCCCAGCTACGGTTCCAGTTACCCTTCCGTGATGGGCGCCATCGGGATGCTGACCGAGCAAGGCGGCATCGCCGGGCACCGGGCGGTAGAAACGGAGGACGGTTACGTCCTTACCCTGCGGCAGCGGGTATATGACCATTATACGACCAGCCTGGCCCAGGTCCGGGCTTCCGCCCGGAACCGGCGGGCGTTGATCGATTACAGCCTCGAAGCCTGGAACCCTCTGAACAGCAAAGCGCCGGCGACCGCCTACGTCATCGAAAACGACGGTTCAGAATTTTTCGAGGACGTCCTGAAAATGCTTTTGCTGAATGGCGTGGAGGTAGAACGTACTACCGAGGAAATTGCCGCTCCCAGCACAAATTTCAGGAATGGGAAACGTGGAACCAATCTTTTTCCGAAAGGCAGCCTCATCATCGGCACCGAACAACCACGCCACCTCTTTGTCAACAGCATCCTCAGCCAGGACCTGCAGATTGAGGACAGTGTGATGTACGACATGTCGACCTGGTCGGCTCCACTAGCCTATAACCTGGAAGCCTACAGCGTGACCAGCCCGATCCTTGTGGATACCGAGCCGGTGGTCTGGAAGGATCGCGAAGGCCGGGTAATTCCCGTTGGCCCAGCCGGGAAAGCCTACGCCTACGTCATTCGGTGGAATCAACGAACAGCGCCCAAAGCACTGGCTAAACTCTGGAAGATGGCCTACCGGGTACGCTCCGCCCATGAGCCGTTTAAGGCCGACGATGGCACGGAGTTTCCGGCGGGCAGTCTCATCGTTCTCGCCGGTCGCAACCTTGAACACCCAAACATCGATGCTGACATGCGTACACTCGCCGCCGATTCCGACATAGACGTCCACCGGATGTCTACCGGTCGGGTAAAGGAAGGCATGGACCTGGCTAACACCCGGAACTTCCCCGTCAAACAACCTAAAGTCGCCTTGCTGGTCGAGCCGCCATTCAACGTTTACACCAGCGGACAGATCTACTTCCTCTTCGATTGGGAAACGGAACTGCCGGTGGACCGCATCCGCGCCTCTACGCTACTGCAGACGGCTATTCCCAAA
>JBLHRW010000161.1:0-10136 GCA_047626445.1 Neolewinella sp. | reverse complement strand
CGCACATGGTCGAAGCTGGCTACGGTCGCATCGTCTCCGCTTCCAGCATCAACGCCATGACGGGTGCCTTCGGCCAGGCCAATTACGCGGCGACTAAAGCCGCCACCCAGGGCTTCACCCGGTCGTTATGCCAGGAATACGGCAAGTACGGGATTACGGTCAACTGCGTCGCGCCGGGCTTCATCAAATCAGCGATGTCAGATTCCATGCCAACCGAAGTCATCGAAGCCGGGATTGCACAGATCCCAGTAGGCCGCATCGGCACCCCTGAAGACATGGGCTACGTCTACCTCTTCCTCGCTTCAAAAGAAGCAGGGTTCGTCAATGGCATCACCATGCACGCTAATGGTGGGGCCTACCCTACCTAAGCGTAAGGCATTCCGCTTGCCGATGATCTATCCCTCTACCGGTTTCTTTACCGGTGGGGGCGGCAGGCTGTGGCGCACCGCCCGGCAGTAGTGCCCGCTGGACGATGATACCAAACGGAGGCATTACCACTCAACCGTTGCGAGAGGTGTATTTCATCAACGACCAACTTGGTTTTTCCGGCGACCAGCATCCTACCCCATCAACGCCACCACCCATGCCTCGCCCGGCTGCTCCGTCACCTCATATTTGACGCCGTGCTGTGCCAATGCTGTTCCCGTACTCGGGCCAAGGGCAATGACACGCGCATCGGCCGGCAAAGCCTGATGACCGAGGTAAGCCGCCACGTTCAGGGGGCTGGTGAATACGTATACCTCTGCGGCAACCGGCTCCGCTACGGGCACCGCCACGTTATCATAACAAACAGCATCTTGCACCGTGATGATCTCCTGTAGTATGGTCTGTACCGTTAGGCGCGACTGCCGTGCGCGGGGAAAGAAAACGGTCTCCCCTTCGGCCATCTTCCCGAAGGCTTTCGCTACTTCAGCGGGACTACCCTCCCCCACGAAATCAGGTTCAAATGCCCCTTGGTGCCCCCGCAATGCTTGAGCAGTACCTGGCCCCATTGCTGCCAGTTTCACATCGCTGCGATGCTGGCACTTTCCGCTCACCAAAGCGTTTGCAGCAAACTCCACCGCCCGCGGACTGTAGAAGAACCACCAGTCCGTCTCCTCCACGCCAAGCGGTTCAAATTCCACCGGCGCAAAGCTGATCAGCGAACGGCCGATAACTTCCCAACCGGTCTCAGCAGCCCACTTTCGCAGCAGGCTCTCCTCCCTAAGGTTACGTGATATGAAAATTACAGGCACTGTACAAAGGTATTTCGGGAATTGATCAAAGCAGCCCAACGAGCGCAGCGAGTAAAGCCGTGCGGCAACGTAAAAGCGAAGCGGCTTCTCGTCTATTCTTCTTCTAAGAGTTTAACATCCACAGCAACCAACTGCCCCCGATCATTATGCGTCAGGGTGAAACCTACGTGGTCATCAATGTACAGTTCAGCAAAATCGACGTTCTCCACCGTCGTATGGTGAAAGAAGAGATTGTTGGGTGGATACTTGATGAAACCATAGCCGTTTTTCAGGCTGAAGATCTCGCCTTCCATCCGGTCTCCGACTTCTCCTTCGGTCGGTGCTTCCAGTTCAACTGCGGCTTTAGCTTTCTTCGCAGCAGCCTTTTTCTCCATCGTTTTCTTTTCGGAGCTTCCCGCCACAAACAGGTCATCGACCAGCGCTTTTTCTCCCGCTGTGCGGGGTTCATCGATGATGCGATTCATCATGATGGGATGACTGGCTGTTTCGAGCAAGTCCTGGCTGGTTCGGGTGACCATCTGCGAGCCGTTGTCGGTCGTAAATTCAAAATCCCAGGCCAATACCACCACTTTGGTACCGAGGGCGTGGAGTTTACGAACGAGGGGGACGTAGTCTCCGTCAGAGGCAATCAGGACCACCACGTCCAGCTGTCGGAGCATGGCCGATTCATAGGCTTCCAAGGCAAACCAGACGTCGATGCCCTTCTCTCCTTTCCGGCCGTTGGCGCCACTGCGCAGCGGGCTGTAGTGGGTGGTGACACCGCTGCTCATCAGGATGTCGTCAAAAACACGATCATAGTACAGCACCGAGCCGCGTTGCTGGGCTTCCGTTGCGTTAAGGCGGCCACGGAAGTAGTGACTATCAACGATCCTGGCCATCCCCGGGCGCCCTTCGTCTTGCCCCATTTTGGCTTCGATAAAGCGGTGCAAGCCGGCTATGCTCAGGCGAGCGCGGCGTGGATGATCGTAATTGTAGTAGTTAGAAACGTGGAGAAAATAATTACCGTCGTAAAAGACGCCGATTTTGGTCAGGCGATTACTCATATTTATATGGCTATTCTTATTATAAATTTGACCCTATGTGGAATCGGGGCAAAGGTAAGTAATCGTGGGTAGTAGGTAGTAAGTTATTATGAGTCAAGTAGACGAGCGAAGCGAGCAGCCCCCTGCGGAAGCCCTACCAGACTACCCACTACTAGACTACAAAAATAATCAGGGCGCGGCCGCAGGTACAAAGAAGGGGTTAAGCGCAGGGGGCCTAACCACGAATTCTACCCTTTCTACTGCGAATACCGTCAATTTTACCTCGCTTACGCATCCGCACCACCCAATCCCCAATTTATACCGACCTTAGCGCCTGCTTCGTTTACCAACGGGTCCATGATCCAATGAAGCATAGTTTATAGTACTAACCTTACGTTCATGTCTAGGATCAAAGCGTTTTTTCTGGGAGATATCAATAATGAAGGCCACCGCAAAACCATTATATGGTTGTGGCGGCTGGTCTTCCTGGCCCCGGTATTGTTCATCCTGTTTTTTATCGGGCTGAGTTTCACCGACCTACCCTCCGTGGTCGAGCTGGAAAACCCCAAGAATAACGAGGCCAGTCGAATCCTTGCTTCCGATGGCTCCGTCCTTGGTCGCTACTTCCTGGAAAACCGGGTCATGGTAGATTTCGAAGACCTTGGCCCACACCTTGAAGCCGCCCTGGTTGCCACCGAAGACGAGCGGTACTACGAGCACAGTGGTATTGACTGGCGGGCGCTTGCGCGTGCAGTAGTCAAGACCGGCATCCTGGGCCAAAAAGCCTCCGGTGGTGGCTCCACAATCACCCAGCAGCTGGCCCGCCTCCTGTTTACCAAAGGTGGAAGGGATAAAAGAAGCAGTGTGGCTGTATTTCAGAAACTAAGAGAATGGCTTATTGCGGTCCAGTTGGAGCGAAAGTATACGAAGCAAGAGATCATGGCGATGTACCTCAACCGGTATGATTTCATTAATGGTGCACAAGGTATCCGTGCCGCCAGCGAAAATTATTTTGGTGGTAAGCGCCCCCACGAATTGGAACTCCAAGAAGCAGCCATGCTGGTGGGTATGTTGAAGAACTCTTCTTACTACAACCCCCTCCGTCGGGAGGAATTGGTAAAGGAACGCCGCAACACCGTCCTGTTCCAGATGAAACGCAACGGCAAAATCAGTCAAGAAGAATACGATCGACTGAAGATGCTCCCACTCGGTTTGAATTTCAGTATCCAGAAGCATGATAACGGCCCGGCGCCTTACTTTCGGATGATTCTGAAGGAAGAAGCTAAGAAAATCCTCCGCAAAGACCGTTACCTCAAAACCAGCGGAGAACAATACAATATTGACCGGGACGGGCTGACCTTTTATACCACCATCAACCCCCACATGCAAAGACACGCCGAAGAAGAGGCGGTCAAGCACATGGCAAAACTCCAGAAAGAATACTTCCACCACTGGCGCAACGAAGACCCGTGGACTTACACGAGCCCCGTAAGTAAAACGGAGATCAGCTTGGAATACCGGAAGGAGAGCCTTCAGCGGGATATCCGCCGTTCGGACCGTTACCAGAAGTTGCGCGCAGCCCTTCTCGTCCCGGCCATTCGCAAGGTCAACGAAAAGAGTGACCTCACCTTCCACACTGATGATCGGGAGATTGATCGGATGATCCGGGAGGAAAAAGATGGTGGTGTTTTTCTGGACCTCCAGCGGCGTAAACTGATCGGCAACGCCCTGGCCAGCGACCACCGTAAAGTAATGAAACTTGCCTCCTTCGGCCAGTTGCGTACTGCCTGGGAGAGCCTTCAGAAGCAGGTTAAGGAAGACTTCGAAAAGCCGGTAAAAATGCGGGTGTTTAGCTATGACCGGGCTAAGCTGGAAACAGATACGACCATGTCGCCTTTGGATTCGGTACGGTACCACAAGATGATCCTACAAATCGGCAGTATGTCCGTTGAGCCAACAACGGGCTACGTCCGTACCTGGATCGGCGGTTCCAGCTTCAAGTGGTTCCAATTCGACCACGTCACGACCAAGCGCCAGGTGGGTTCTACCTTCAAGCCTTTGGTCTACGCTACCTCCGTAGACCTTCGCGGCATCAGCCCCTGCTTCGAGGTGCTCGATGCGCCGGTCACCATTGCTCCGGGAGATGGCAGTTTCTACCTCCAGAACGCCTGGACGCCAAGAAACGCGAACGACAACTACAGCGGCAATTTCATGAACCTGTACCACGGCCTGAAGAACTCCGTCAACACTGTATCTGCCTACCTTATGCAGGAGATGGGCTCCACTGAACCCGTTCGGATGTTGGCCGCCAATATGGGAATCCCAAAAGACGAGGTACCTGACGCACCGTCTATCGCCCTCG
Source organism: Neolewinella sp. (assembly GCA_047626445.1). Classification (GTDB taxonomy): domain Bacteria; phylum Bacteroidota; class Bacteroidia; order Chitinophagales; family Saprospiraceae; genus Neolewinella. Next base: position 5,517 of record JBLHRW010000161.1, on the reverse strand, counting down.
GCTCCGTGGACCTGACGGTACAGCAAATGACCGGTGCCTACACCACCTTTGGCAACAACGGCATCTTCAACCGGCCGGTCTTCCTGACTAAAATCGAAGACCGTACCGGCCGGGTCATCTACGAATACGTTCCCGAAGAACGCCGGGCCATTAGCCCCGCTGCGAACTTCGTCATGGTTCGGATGCTGCAACAAGCCTCCGTTGGTGCCCTCGGCGGCGTCAAAGGCCCTATCGGCGGTAAAACCGGTACCACCAACGACCAAACCGATGGCTGGTACATGGGCCTGATGCCTGAGCTGGTGGTCGGTACCTGGGTAGGTGGTGACGACCGCTGGCAGCGTTTCCGCAACTTGGGCTTGGGTAGTGGCTCCCACATGGCCAAGCCTTTCTTCCGCCAGTTCGTCAAAGCCTCCCAGAGCGACGAAAAGATCGCCTGGAATACAGAACGTGCCTTCTACCGGCCGCGCGGCGACCTCGGCATCGAACTAGACTGCGAAGCCTACTCCAGCGGAGACAACGATGATGTGCTGGATGCACGGGACTCACTCTTGCTACCCGACGATCCGTTTTGGGGTGGGGGGATTGATAATGATCCGGACTTTTAGAAGCTAGAAACTAGGGAACGAGGAGCTAGGGAACTAATATCTAGCTCCTACTTCCCCCGACGCTGGTCATCAATAGCCTTAACCAAGGCCTTCACCTCCGTGCTAAAGTCCTTATTCAGTATCCACTTCAGGTAACTAGGGTCTTTAGCGAATACGGCAGCGACCGCCTGGCCGGCGTACTTCCCGAAGTTGAACTGCGGCGTACCGTCGGGGCCTTTTTTCAGGCGGCGGGTCGCATCGAGAAAGCGATCGTCCTGGCAAAAGGCGGCAACGGCATCCATGCTGGAGAAGGGATTAGAGGTATTACCGTCGCCATCGGTATATTCGGCGTCTTTATACTTGTCTAATTGACCTTGAAAGACATCAACGGTTGCGCGGACGTCCGCGAGTGCGTCGTGCGCATTCTCCATGGTTTTGCCAGCGTAGAACTTCAGGGCAGCGCTGAGGGTGCGGGGTTCCATGCGGTAGAATATCTGCTGGGCGTCGATCAGTCGACGGTTGCTGGTATCGAGGTAGATGCCCGCGCGGTAGAACTCCTCCTGAAGCAGCGGGACATCATAGCGATTGGAGTTATAGCCCCCCAGGTCCGCGTCTCCGATGAAATCGTAGAGTTGCTGCGCGACCTCGGGGAAGGTGGGCTCATCCTTCAGGTCTAAGTTTGTCATGCCGTGGATGGCGGCGGCTTCTTCGCTGACCGGAACGGTAGGGTTAATTTTCATCTCCAACTCTTCGGAGGGGCGACCGTCAGCAAACAATTTGACAAAGCCTACCTGGACGATGCGGTCCTGTACGATGTTCAGCCCGGTGGCTTCAAGATCAAAAAAGACGATGTCGTTGGAGAGGGGTAGCATAGGAAATTGGGGTTTTGGTACGTTGGGCTGCAAGGTACGAAGTGAATAAGAGAAGGCGTGAAGGATTGAATGGCTAACGCATTATTCTCTCCTTCACGCCTTCTCTTATTCTCTTCCCCGTATCCGTCCAAAGAAACAGGTGATTGGTCGATAAACGGGTGCCAACCCCGACCATTAACTATACGTTGTGTTGTTATCTTACCGGTCAATCATCAACCGACTAAAAGACCAATAACACCAATAGACCAATAAAGCCATGATCTCCGTTTTCCCACTCTCCCAACCTAATCTTCTCGGTTTTACTCTCGACGGCGAGGTAGATGATGAAGGTATCCGCAAACTGCTCATCGCTGTAGAAGCTAAGGTGATCACGCACGGTCGACTTCGCCTACTCGGCAACATTAAAAACGTTGGCGGCTTCCAGAGCTTTCAGACTTTTTGGAATACCCTGAAAACGAAGAAAGAATTGTGGGACAAGATCGAGAAATACGCCATCCTGACCGATCATGGCTGGCTCGCTTCCCTAACCGGCAGTATGGACTGGTTGACCCCGCGCATGGAGATAAAAACATTCAGCCTCGGTGAAGGAGAGCTGGCGCACGCCTGGCTGAAACTTGACCCTGCACCGGAGGTTTCCGAAGCCCTCAAGGAAATCGACCTGGGAGACAGCCGCCTGCTCGGCCTCGCCATCATCGGTAAAATGAATGCCGCCGACTACGACCGGATCAACACCCTGGTCCAAGAACAGGCCGATAAGTTCGGTAAAGCGCGGATCATGCTGGAAATCATCACCTCCCCCGGTTTCTCCGGCCAGGCCCTGATGGAAGACCTTAAAACCTCCGTAAAACAGTACAAGAACGTAGAACGAATGGCCATCATCGGCGACCAAAGCTGGCTAAAAACTACCGTTCGCCTCAGTGACCTGCTCACGCCGGGGCTGGAGCTTTCTGCTTTTGGAACTACGGAGCGGAAAAGAGCCATTTCATGGCTCGGTTAGACGAAAACTCGCTGCGCTCGCTTTCTTGGTAGACGCGCTTCGCGCTTGGTAGTAGATAGTGCCCCCGCTACACATTACTTACTTCGTTCTTGGAGCATCCACCTAGTGGTCTGCTTAGGGACGCGAATTAAATAAAACGTGTTTCTTAGGCGAGTGAAGCGAGCATTACTGCGGGTCTGCCTTCTATCAACCGACTAAGGCCGTCTATAGGACTTATCATCAAGCCAAAAGTCAAGGACAGGTGGGCTTCGCCTACCTGTCCTTGACTTTTGGCTTGATGATAAGTCTCAGGCTTTGGTTGTAGTTAATGTAGTTCACCACCCAGTTGATGAAAACGAATATTTTATTTCGGGTACCCAGAATGGCAAACAGGTGGACAAGCAACCAAAGTAGCCAGGCAAAGAAGCCGCCGAAGTGGAATTCAGGTTTCGGAACATCCACTACGGCACGGCCCCGACCTACGGTGGCCATACTTCCCTTGTCCTTGTAAGTAAAAGGTAATTCCTCTTTCCCCTTGATGCGGTTGGTAAAATTTTTGGCCAGGTTTCCCCCCATCTGCATAGCGACTTGCGCGACTTGTGGATGGCCTTGGGGCCAATCGGGTTCCTCCATGTAGGCGACGTCGCCTACGGCGTAAACGTTTTCGGTATCCTTTACCCGCCCGAATCGGTCTACGGCCAGGCGGTTCCCGTAAGTGATGCAGGTTTCGGGCAATCCTTCAACGGGCATGCCTTTGATCCCGGCAGCCCAGATGACTTTCTGGGTTGGGATGGAGCGCCCGTCGTCAAAATGGACCAGGTTCCCGTCAAAGTCAGTGATTCTGCTGTTCAGAAGCACCCTTACGCCCAGTCCTTCAAGGTATTTCAGTGCTTTTGCGCTGCTTCCTGCACTAAAGCCGTTGAGCAATTCACCGCCGGACTGCACGAGGTAAATGTCCACTTCGTCCTTGATGTTGAGTTCAGGATAATCCTTGGGTAGGACGTGTTTTTTCATTTCGGCCAGGGAGCCGGCCAGCTCTACACCGGTTGGTCCTCCGCCGACGATAACGATGTCGACCAGTTCCTGACGCGGACCATAGTCTGGTGTGGTCAGGGCATCTTCGTAATCATCCAGGATGTTGTTGCGGAGGTAGAGGGCTTCCGCAACGGACTTCATGGGTAAGGCATGTTTAGCGATATTCTCGTTTCCGAAGAAGTTGGTGTCAGCGCCGGTAGCGATGATTACGTGATCGTAATTGCAGAAGCCCAGCGGCGTTTGCAGCCTCTTTTTAGCGGGGTCAATACTGGTCACCTCCGTTACCCTAATGTAAATATTTTTCTTCCCCTGGAACAACTTCCGGAAGGGAAAAACGATGCTACTTGGTTCCAGACCGGCCATCGCAACTTGGTAAAACAATGGCTGAAACTGGTGATAGTTGTTCTTATCGACCAACACTACCTGGTACTGGTCTTTGCGGCTGAGTTTGCGCGCCAGTTGCAGCCCGCCAAAACCGCCACCAACGATGACAATGCGTTCGCGGCTGGATTCGGGGATGTTTATTTTGGTCGTAGGATCCATAAGTATAGGGAGAAGAAAAAAAGGGGGCGTTAACCTCGCTTACATTGTTAAGGTTTTACCGGGAGGAAAGTTCTCTTTTTTTGCTCTTTTCGGGCGCGATTTGGTGATTAAAAGAATGGGGGAATGAGAGAATAGGAAAATGAGAGAATAGCTACCGCAGACACTGCATAAATGGATGCTCGGCGAACAAGCGCAGCGCCGTAAGTGGATGCAGCGGTAGCCATTCAATCCTTCCGTTATTCTCTCCTTCACTTTCAGGGCGCGGCCGCAGGTGCAGGGCAAGTTGGAGGAGCAAGGGCCGCTGATCAGCCTGCTTTTACCTGTCCCTGCTTTTTTACCAGGTACGCTCTTTCCAAATCTTCAGACACCAGACGAATGGCCACATCATACTGCTCGATGGCTTTGGCAAAATCCTCAATTTTCTTGTAATACTCGGCCCAGCAGCCGTAGTAGAGGTACTTTCGTTGTTCCAATTGGTCTTCGTCCAACTGTTGTAAGACATTGTGGGCGGCGGGATAGTCCTGTCGTTGCAAATTAACAACCGCCATGTTCAGTAGATTGAACGGAGATGGGGAAAGCTCCTCCAGTTGTTGGTACCATTTAAGGATGTTGGTCCAGTTAGTTTCTGCAAAAGTTCTGGCCTTCAGATGCTCACATGCGATGGCTGCTTCGTAGTGATAGGATGCAGTTTTACCCATCCGTTGTTGCATTTCTTCGGGGGATAACCCCTGGGCAGCATAATCAGCGCCAAGAAATACGAGCATAATTTTTTTCATTGTTCAGTTGTTTTGGTTGTATTTGAATTGCCGTCGAGTACAGGTGGCCCGGACATCAGCAGATGGCTGGTGCCCGGGCCAAAGCGAAAATAACCTAGTTCGGATCAGGTTAAAGCAGTGGGTTTACATCTGTGCAAACTCGCTGATCTCGATGGACTGTTCTGGGTAATTGTAGATCGGGTGACCGGCGAACATTTCCTGGGCAGCTTCCAGGCTTGCGGCACTAACGATGGAAAACCCACTCACGGTGTTTCCGGAATTGCCCCAAGAGCTACCATCACTACTCACGGAAGCAGGAAGGAACGGTGCCCAAGGTCAACGACCCGGTCGCCGTATTTGGCCTGCCAGACTCCCCACGGAGCCATCATGGCAGTCTTCTCTGCTTCGGTCATGGATGGTGGAGTCGCTTGGTGACCTCCGTTATTGTAGTAAAGCGCGATAAACTTTTTCATGGTAATCAGTTAATAAGCTTGCCTGGTTGTCTTTTTCTGCCAACAAGCTCGAAGTGAAAAATAGTGGTTTCACTATCATGACGGAACGGAGCTTTGCAAAGGGGACACGGTGGAAGAAAAATTATTGTTTTCTCTTAGATATGGGATGATTTACTGTACTAGTACAGTGTAATTTAAGTTCTGCCATCTTAGGCGCTGATGAATTTTGCCGCCTGGCGAGACGCTTACACCGGAGCTTAGCCGTAGCTAAGTGAGGAGGTAAGCAACGCTGCCAAGCGG
>JBLHRW010000160.1:0-10195 GCA_047626445.1 Neolewinella sp. | reverse complement strand
TACGGAAATGATTTTTAAATTTGGTGAGGGCAAAATAAGGCGGTCAAAAGCCGTAAGTTATTTATACGGCGTTTCTTAGTTTACAGTGTACTAGTACAGTGTAATCTAAGTTTCATTGCCTAATTCGCGGTGTCTTTTACCGCCTAACTGCGTTGGAAAAATCCTCACTTAGCTACGGCTATGCAAGGAATCCTTCGCCTCATTCAACACCAAAATTCATCAGCACCTTACCCACAAATTCAATATTGACAGACCACTAGCTAGTAAAATACAAGACTAAACACGATGTTACCGAAGAAGTACTTAGTTTTATGTCATGTTAAGGTGTCTCTCGATGAAAACAAATATTCGCTGCGGCCTATTGATCCTATTACTATATTGGATATTACCTACTCCTTAGCCTCCCGCACCATCCGCTTCACATCGTCCCGCAGCTTCACCGCGTCATAAACAATGCCGTCTTTTATGGTGTACAGGATACCTTTCGTGGTAGTCACTTCCCCGTCCTCATCAAGGCGGGTCGCGCCGGTTCCATAAAGGACTTTTAGGTCAGCAAGAGGATTCTCACCGACGATCACGATATCGGCAAGTTTGCCCGGTTCGATGGTCCCGATCTCCTTGTCCATCCCCAGTGCTTCGGCACCGTAAAGCGTTGCCGAGCGGATGACTTCCAGCGGGTGGAAGCCGGCTTCGCGCAGCAATTCCAGTTCGCGGATGTAGCCGAAGCCGTAGGTCTGGTAGATGTAGCCAGAGTCGGAACCCGCAGTTACGCGGCCGCCCCGGTTTTTGTATTCCGTAATGAAAGCCATCCAGAGCTGGTAGTTTTTCTTCCAGGCCACCTCTTGCTCGGTGCCCCATTTATGCCAGTAGCTGCCGTGGCTGATGCGGCTGGGTTGGAAGAATTGCCAGAGGCTGGGCAGGGTGTATTCGTCGTGCCAGTCGGCGTTGCGGGCGCGCATCACGTCGCGGTTGGCGTCGTAGATGTTGAAGGTGGGGTTGATGGTGAAGTCGAGTGCCAACAGCTCGTTCATCACGGCGTTCCACTTTTCAGAACCGGGCTTGGCGGCCTGGTCCCAGAGGCGGCCCGCCTCGCCGAAGCGGTCTTGCTCGTTCTGGTAGTTGTAGTCGACGGGGTAATCCTGTACCGTGCGGTCTTCGAACATGGCTTCGGGCAGGCCGTACCAGTGTTCCATGCTGGTGAGTCCGGCGCGGGCAGATTTGAGAACATTCCAGCGGCCAACGTCCATCTGGGCGTGGTGGCAGGCGCTGCGCAGTCCGATTTCTTTGTTGGTTTCGAGCGCGGCTTGCATCAGCATCGGGCTGGCGCCGAAGAGCTTGATGCCGTCGGCACCATTCGCTTTATTGGCTTTGATCCATTTTTCCACCTGCTCAGGAGAAGTGAAGGGTTCCTCGCGGCCCATGCCGAAACCGGTGTAAGCGCGGATGCGGGGGGAGGCGATCTCGTTGGCGGCGGAGCGTTTTTTGTGGTCCAGCGTCCAGTCCAGCCCGTTGAAGCTGCCGGGTTCGCGGATGGTGGTGATGCCGTGGCCGAGCCAGAGCTTGAGCACGTAGTCGGCGGTGGTGCCCTGGGCGCGGCCGCCCATGTGGCCGTGCATGTCCACAAACCCGGGCATGGCATACATGCCGCTGCAGTCGATTTCTTTTCCGCCTGCTTTCAGCTTCGGGCGGCGTTTTTCGTTGATCTCCACACCGGGAACGCCAACGGTGTTTGCACTCACGATCTTATTGCCTTCGATCACGATGTCGACCGGGCCGGTAGGCGGCGCGCAGTTGCCGTTGATCAGAATGAGGCCGCGCAGTATTAGTTGGGTGTGCGGACCGTCGCCGAAGTCAGTTCCGCGATCGACTGCTTTTTCGGTTTGGGCGCGGACGCAGGTGCAGAGCAGGAGGAGAAAGGAGCAAAGGAGGAATAACTTGCGCATTGGGCGTTGGCTTTGGTTGTGGACGGGCAATGTACGGAATGCTACTCTTTAGTTGATTGCTTCCTCGCCATTGACTGTCAAGTACAATCTTTATCTGCAACAGCAGGTCGCTCCATGAAGATTTCACAATGTGCTTTGAAATTAGGCATTTTGCCCGCGAGAATATCTCTCTTCCAATTTTTGGCAAAAAACAGTCTGAACGGGAAGAACCAAAACCCTTTACAATGCTTCAAGAAGCGAAGGACTGTTTCTTGTTCTCCCGCTTCCAACAAGCGTTTGGCCAGACTCATATTGGGTCCGAAACTGCTGATTACTCCTGCTTTGGGCGATTTACCCGCCATGAGTAATTCTCTTTTGGCCAGCTGAATATCCTCATTATCGAGTGCCAGGAGACCGTTGTAAGTATGTCGAAAATAAACCGCATCACCGTAGTGGCCTGGGTATTCGTCGATCGACAGCGTTACCCACTGATCCAGTAGAAAGCTTAGATCGTCCAACCGGTTACTTACGTATTAAATACATCTGAAGCCAAATATTACGACCAAATGGGAATAGGTGATAGTATTGTTCTTAAAATGTATGGTACTATTACTAGTAACCTCGTTACTTATGGCACTTACAAAATAGATGGATCGGAAGTAGATTTAGTCTTTAGGGACGCCGTACAAATAACTTACGCCTTTTGACCGTCTTATTTTGCCCTCACTGCACCTAAAAATAATTTCCGTAACTGAGGCTATGCAAAGGATTTTTAAGCGAGGTGAGAACAAAAGCGTCAGGTCAAAAACCAGTAAGTTATTTATACGGCGTCCCTTAACGATGCTAGGTTCGGCTCTCATTTTACCCGATTCATGGGCCTGGGTAAATCTCGGATTTTAATTTCTGATGATTTGTCCTAGTACTATCTAAAGATTAAGTGATTCCGGGTTTTTAGGTCCCTAAGTGATACCTTCACGTCAATATTTTCTTAGTGTAAAACTAAATGTCTTAGTGCCTTAATGGTTCCTTTTATTCTCTTCCTCTCTTACCCTTTCCTCCCTCCATGCCCCAAGAAATAGAACGCAAATTCCTCCTAACCAACGAGGCCTGGAAGCCCGCCACCATCCGTCGGCTAGAGATCAAACAAGGTTACCTCAATACCGACCCCAAGCGCACCGTACGGGTAAGAATCAAGGGTGACCAGGGCTACCTCACCATTAAAAGTGAGTCCGTTGGCATCAGCCGGCAGGAATTCGAGTACGAGATCCCTTACGAAGAAGCCAATAGCCTCCTCCTGCTCTGTGAACCGCCCGTGATCGATAAAGTCCGCCACGAAGTAAGGCACGAGGGCCACCTCTGGGAAATAGACGTTTTCGCCGGCGCCAACGAAGGGCTTTCCGTGGCCGAAATTGAATTGTCTACTGAAGACGAATCGTTCGATCGCCCCTCGTGGCTGGGACAAGAGGTTTCCGACGACCCGCGCTACTTTAATTCCCAACTGGTGGCCTGTCCATTTTGTGATTGGGAATAAGGCCGTCATCTGCGCCTTCTTAATACCTAAATGGTTCCTTCTTTTCCTTAGTGGTTCCTTCCATCGCTAAAACCAAGCAACACGCAACTATCCCCGCCCCCCAGCCGTTAGCAAACCCTATCACGAAATCAACCATGAATTTACAACCCCGGGACACCTACGAGAAACTGGAATTCGACAAGGTCCTCAAACTCCTGGAAGAGCAGTGTAACGGTGAAATGAGCCGTGACATGGTTCGAGAGATGAAACCGTCTACCGGGGTGCGCCAGATCAACCGTTGGCTCGACGAAGTAGACGAGTTCAAGCAGGGCACTGAAGAGAAGAATATGTTCTCCATCGGTGCCTATGACGATATTTCTGAGGAACTCCGAATGTTGCAAATTGAAGGCTATGTGCTCAGTGAATCCGGCCTGGCCAAGCTCAACGTGCTACTCTTGCAAGCAAAGGGCATCTTTGGCTTCTTCAAAACGGAGAGCCGTAAGTCGACCTACGAGACCCTCTTCGGCCTGATCCGTGAACTACACTACGAGCAGGAACTCTCCAATGAAATCGAACGGGTGATCGACGCCGAAGGTGTCATTAGATCGGATGCTTCTGACGAATTATCAAGGATCAGGCGTCTGATCGGTAGCAAGCAGCGGGAAGTGGAGAAAACCTTCCGCCAGGTGATCGAAAAATATCGCCGCGCGGGCTACCTGAGTGACACCGTGGAAAGTATGCGCAACGGCCGACGGGTACTATCCGTTCCTAGCGAGCACAAGCGGAAGATCCGGGGCATCATCCATGATGAATCTGCTACTGGTAAAACGGCCTTCATCGAGCCGGACGCCGTGATTGGCATCAACAACGATATCTTCGACTTCCAGCAGGAGGAGAAACGGGAGATCTACCGCATCCTGCGAGAGCTTTCCGCTACGCTTCGTCCTTACGTGGAACACATCCGGGATTACCGCGACCTAATCGCTTACCTCGACGTCGTTCAGGCCAAAGCCGTACTTGCCCGCCAGCTGAAGGCAGAGCGGCCAAAAGTAGACCACCGCCCAACACTCGGCATCGTGGAAGGCCGCCACCCTTTACTCTACCTGAAGAACAAGCCCTTCGGCAAGAAAACAGTACCCTTCGATCTGACGCTGACCGGTACGAACCGCATCCTGATGCTCTCCGGCCCTAACGCCGGTGGCAAGTCAATTACCATGAAGTCCGTCGGCCTAATTCAGCTCATGCTGCAGTGTGGTTTGCTCGTGACGGTAAATAAGGAATCAGAAATGGGCGTTTTCAAGCAGCTGTTTGCCGACATCGGTGACCAACAGAGTATTGAAGATGACCTGTCTACCTACAGCTCTCGACTGAAGAACGCCAAGGCTTTCCTCAACGCAGCCGATAATGCGACCTTGGTGCTGATTGACGAATTTGGTTCGGGAACGGACCCCGCCTCCGGCGGGGCTATTGCCGAGGGCGTGCTCGACGGACTGAACTACCGCAAGGTCTTTGGCCTCATCACCACCCACTATTCCAACCTGAAGATCTACGCCTATAAGACCAAAGGCATCGTGAACGGCGGTATGCACTTCGATACGGAAACGCTAGACCCTACCTACGAACTGAAGGTAGGCAAGCCCGGATCTAGCTACGCTTTCGAGATTGCCACCAAATCAGGCCTGCCCCAGCGTGTGATGGAATACGCCCGCCGCCGTGCTGGTAAAAACGAACGTGCCGTCGATCAGCTGCTGTTGGATTTACAACGCGAAAAGGCGGAGACGGTAGAAAAACTACAGTCGCTAGAGGGGAAGCAGAAAACGCTTGATGCGCTCACCCGTACCTACGAAGAACTGCGTAAGGACATGGAGGTCCGCCGCAAGCGACTCAAACTAGAGGCCAAGGAATCGGCACTGGAGGAAACGGCTAAGTACAATAAAGAGATGGAGAACCTGATCCGGGATCTCCGCGAAGAGAAAAAGCTGGAAGAAGCTAAAGAGAAGGCGAAAGAATTGCGGACCAAGCGTACTAAAATCGCTGAGCAGGTAACCGAACTGGTCGAAGACATCTACTACGCCCCGATTAAGAATGGGGAAGAGGAGCCCATCAAGGTGGGTAACCATGTCCGGCTGCGCGCCGGCGGCGCGACGGGAGAGGTGGAGACGATCAACAAAAAGCGCGCTACGGTAATTGTTGGTGATCTGCGGCTGGAAGTCAAAATACGTGACCTCGAGCTGGTCAATGCTCCGCTGACAATCCGGCGGCAAAAAAGTGTGAACAGTAACCTCGGAGCTACTGCAACCTTCAGCAATAAACTTGATGTGCGCGGCATGCGCTTTGAAGAGGTGTTGGCCACCATGGAAGTTTTCGTTGACCGGGCGCTGATGGCCAACGCAAGTCAACTTCGCATCGTACACGGTAAAGGCACCGGTACCCTGAAACGAGCTGTTCGCCAGAAACTGGGGGAGTACAGCCATAAGTTTACCCTGACTACGCCGCCGCGGGAAGCGGGAGGTGATGGGGTTACTATTGTTGACTTGTAAGCATCTCAGCAACCCGACAGACAAGTAATAAAGAGGGTGTTCCCGTCGGACGGCTACGTATCAAGACCAGAGGTCTTGTGATGTGGGCCGTCGGGCGGGTTGTTACCAAGACAAAGTACTTTTGTTACCCAAACCAAGCTCAAATACCCTCCCCCCGCACCCGCGGCCCCGCCTACTCCTAAAACAAAACACTTAAGCTAAAAAGCTTAACCGACGGTCTAGGATCGTCAGAATTCGGCAAAATGAGGGGCTACTCCCAGCATTTTCCCACCAAACACACCAAAAATCCTCCGAACATAGTTAATTTTGTTATGTTTAACTCCAAAATGAATCCGATGGGTTCAGAGAAAAACAATACCAGCTTACCTCTCGAGAGAGCGCTTTCACCACTACTGATTACCTAAACACTTAAGATGAAAAATCTTCTGCAATTTGGCTTCGTCCTCCTGCTTCTGGCCGTTGCCTTTCCCGTTAACGCCCAATTTCGCAGTGAGATGCGAACGGCCAACAAAGAATATGAGCTTAAGGCTTTCAACCTGGCTATTGATTCTTACAAAAAAGCCCTGGCACGGCGCCCGTCTGATGTAGAAGCGCTTAGCCGGATTGCCGATTCCTATCGGATGCTGAACCAGATGCAGACCGCCCACGGTTACTACCAGCAAGCTACCCGCGAGCGACGCGTAACTAAGGAAACACTGCTTGAGCATGCACACGTGCTTAAATCGCTTGGCCGCTACGATGAGGCCAAACAATGGTATTTGCTTTACGCCCGCGACCATGATGCCGTAGTGGGTAACCACTTCGCCCAGAGCTGTGATTTTGCGCTGGCCCAAGCTAACGCCGACGGCGGCTTTACCGTGCAGCCTATCTCCGCCAACTCTCCGGTCGCTGACTTCGGCCCAACCATGGTTACGCCTACCGAACTGGTCTTTAACTCCGCGCGTACCGCCGGCGGTAACTTTGACGGACAAGCTAAAAACAAGCCTTACGTCGCAGCAATCGGCCCCGACGGCAGCCTTCAGCAAGCCTTCGAACTGCGCACCGGTTACACCGAAGCCGCCGGCAATGTCGGCCCGGTAAGCTACTCCCCCGACGGCCGCCAGGTGATCTTCACCCGCAACAACTTCACCACCGGAACCCGGATGGTACCCGAAGCTGGCATCAGTATGAACCTGATGGTCGCCGACATCAACGCCGAACAGCAATGGGTGAACGTTCGCCCTTTGCCTTTCAACGGAACGGACATCAGCTCTGGTTACGGTACGTTCTCTGCTGACGGTAACACCATCTACTTCGCTAGTAACCGGCCGGAAGGTTACGGTGGTTACGACATTTACCGGGTAAACCGCCAGGGACAAAGCTGGGAAGCTGTTCCTGAGAACCTTGGTACCGTTGTCAACTCCGTTGGTGATGAAGTCACGCCCTTCTTCGACGGTGCAAGCCTCTTCTTCTCTTCCAATTGGCACCACGGCCTGGGATCTTACGACGTATTTCGTGCAGAGGTAGTAAATGGTCGTCCGTCAACTTTATACCATATGGGTAGCGGCATCAACTCTGACCGCGACGATATCGGCTTCGTTTACGATCCGTTAACCAGCAGCGGCTACCTGGTGTCCAACCGTATCGGTGGTAACGGTCAGGAAGATGTTTACCGCGTCGGCCGTGTCAATACGAATAAGGTATTGATGGTCCAGTCTGCACAAGACGGTCGGGTGATTGCCAATGCCGCCATTGACTTCAGCTCCTGTGGTGGCCAGGTGTACGCCACCGACGCCGGTGGTCGTTACGTGTTCCAATCTACGGATGGACTTAACTGTGAGATCGTGATCGGTGCCAACGGCTTCCAGGCTGTGCGGGTGCCTTTACAGAGCCTCCAGCCTGATGCGCAGAACATCGTTCGGGTTTCTCTGAACCCTGCTACCGGAACAGGACCAGCACCCGACGGTGGCGGCCCCATTCCTCCAGGTTCTTACCGTGGTTACGTAACCGACGCATCGACGGGCTATGCTATTCCTCAGGCCAACGTGCAAATCGTTCAACGTACTACCGGACAGTCTGCCACCCTCGCTACCAGTGCTGATGGTGCCTATCTGGTGGAACTGGCGCCTTATAATACTTACGACGTGACGATTTCCGCCTTCGGCTACGAAACGGTGAAATTTCCCGTGACCAATAATGCTGGTGGTGATCCCAACATTCTGGGTAATATGACGCTGCTCCCCAACGATTCTAATATCGGAGGCAACCCGACCTACACCCAGGTGCAGGGTTTTTCCGTACAATTGGCGAGTCTTGCCAAGCAGCCGGACCTCAGCAAGTTTGACAATGTGAAGGACCTTGGTCGCGTATACGACGTGAACGCTGGTAGTGCTTACAAGGTACGCCTTGGTGTTTTCACTACGCGTGCTGAGGCCGTTGCTGCTGCGGCAGAAGCTAAGGCTGATTATGCCGGTGCTTTCGTTGTTGCCGATAGCGGTAATTCTGCTTTCCCAAATTCTGGCGGTTCTACTACGGGTGGTTACACGCCTCCCACGACCAATCCAATCCCGCCAACTACCGCCCCCGGTAGCTTCGGCCGCTACAAAGTTCAGCTCGGTGCCTTCGGCAAGCCGGAGAACTTCGACCGCAATAAAGCTGGTCAGCTCGGTACGGTGGAAACTTCCATGCGCGGCACATTGACCCTGTTCATGATCGGTAACCTCAACTCCTTACAGGAGGCTCGCAGCGTTCAGGCGCGTGCAAAGTCTTCCGGGTATTCTGGCGCGTTTGTGCTGGAATCCGTGAACGGGCAGTTGGTTAAGGTGCCCAACTAGGCTTTTCGCTTGATAAAGCTTTAACCCTTCTTCGGAGAGCGGTATCGGACTTGGTTCGGTACCGCTCTTTGTTTTTTGGCGGCGACGCGGGTGCAAGGGAAAGCTGTTGGAGCAGGGTGGGGTGGCGTCGGTCGTCTGACGAATTCCTTGAGTTACCCGTCCGCGCAGCGGGGGGTGGCTCAAGGTTCGTCCGACGACTTTTTTGCTAACTGCTGCTGAAGATGTCCTTGGTTTTTTGATGTCCTTGCCTTCCTGTCGTTACCAGCTAAAGCGCGTTACACTATCTTTCCCACTCATAACTCAAGATCATGCCCCTAGTACTTAGCATCCTAATCCCCTGCCTACTACTCGCCCTAACCACCACTGCCCAATCCATCATCCCCCTCTACCCAGAAGGCATCCCCTGCGCCAATGACCTGGAAGAGGAGGAGGTAATGCGAAAAGACATCGGTCGAATGGTCACCAGCGTGCACACGCCGCTGTTGGAACACCACGCTCCCGTGCCACATCTTGCTACTGGGGCCGCCATCATGGTCATTCCTGGAGGTGGCTACACCATTGAAGCCTGGGGACACGAAGGCGAGGACATCGCCCACTACTTTTTGACCGAAGGTCTGCAGGTCTTCATCCTTAAGCATCGGCTGCCACGCAAGGAGTCGGCCCCCTGCAAAAGCCACGTCGCCCTCGACGACGCCCGCCGTGGCGTTCAAACCATCCGGATGCTGGCCGATTCCCTGGGCATCAACCGGGACCAGATTGCGGTGATGGGCTTCTCCGCTGGTGGTCACCTGGCGGCTTCGGCAGCAGTGCACCCTTTGGCGGCCGACAGCACGGCCTTCCCCGCTGCCGCAGCTTTCTCCAGCCGGCCCAACCTGAGTATGCCCATCTACCCAGTATTGATCATGGAAGAAACCAAGGCAGCACACCAGGGCTCTATCGTTTCCCTGCTTGGGGAGAAGCCCTGGAACCCGGAACTACTGGATTACTACAACCTGCCGGCACAAGTACACGCTGATGTCCCTCCAACCTTCCTGGTCCACGCCAGTACCGATAAGGTGGTGCCGGTGGAGAACTCCTTACGGTACTACAAAGCCTTATTGGAAAACGACGTTCCGGCCTCGCTTCATATCTACGAAGCTGGCGGCCACGGCTTCGGTAGTGCGAAGCAGATGGATACGCCGGTTCGGGACTGGTTGGAGGTGGCCGTTTCGTGGCTGCGGTGGCACGGGTTTGTGCGATGATGAGGTAAGGGATCATTTGTACACGATCAGACGGTCATTCCACTATTTTACTAGCCTTAAACTTCGTGCTTCTCCTCATTTCTTCTCCCTCCGCGCGAGAACTATCTAATTCTCGCGCGGAGAAAAGGAAGAAGAGGAGAAGCGTGGAGAAGCGTGGAGAAGCGTGGAG
>JBLHRW010000159.1:0-10199 GCA_047626445.1 Neolewinella sp. | reverse complement strand
GTGAAAGGTAGATTATTGAAAGTAAGCAGACTTATCAGGCCATTAGCTGGGGTATTAAATCGGCAACCCGGTTAAAGATCAAACCAAGACCCCCTACATCACGTTACAGCACCGTACTTTTGCGCCCCATCCCGGCTCAGCCTCTTTTCCTTGTCTGGCGGGTAAAGCCAAGTCGCTACCTCACTTACTATACAGCCCCCTATATGCGTTACGAAGTTAAAATCGGAATCCTCGCCATTGTGGCCATCACCCTTGCATTCTGGGGATACAAGTTCATCCAGGGAAGTAATTTACTGTCCAGCTCCACCTATTACTATTCCATTTATGATACCGTTGATGGACTTACTGTAGGCACACCAGTTACCATCAGTGGTGTATCTGTAGGTTCCGTCAATGGCATTGAGTTGAATCAGCAGGATAGCAAAGCTAGAGTTACTTTCGACATCAAAAGAGGCATCAATATTCCCAAAAAAACCAGGGCCCTCATCGCCACGGTTAGCGTAATGGGGCAAAAGTCAGTAATCCTCTCCTATAATCAACCTTGCTTTGGCGATGGCGATTGTGCTGAAGAAGGTACGGAGTTGGAAGGGCGAGTGCTCAGCCTGGTTGAATCCTTTACAGGTTCCACCGGCGACAGTGAAGGTTCCAGCCCCGTTGATGCCGCAAAGGAAACACTTAAGAATACGATGGATAGCTTAAAATATGAGCTCTTCAGTCCTGACAGTGACAATCCGATTGCACGATCTACCAATGACCTTGCCGTAACCATGGAAAACCTGAAGGGCAGCACCGCTCGCCTGCAACGTATTCTCGATGCCAACGCCGGAGAGATCAATACGACCATGCAGAACCTTGCTGCGCTGACCAACACCCTGGCTGCAAAGCAGGAATCCATTGCCGGGATGATCGATAATGCAGAAGAATTCACCGGAGGTCTTAGCAAAATCGATCTGGAAAAGACCATGACCGAAGTCAATGCAACCGTCAAGAGCCTTCAGGGCACCTTAAGTCAGGCAGACAAAGCTATCGGCGGGGTAAACACCTTGATGCAGGGCGTAAACGCTGGCAAAGGCACTTTAGGCAAGTTGCTGAATGACGATAAGATGTATGTTCGACTCAACCAGGCTACCCGCTCGATTGATTCGCTCGCCACTGACTTTCAAGACAAGCCTTACCGCTATGTTCCCTTCAAGAGCCGTAAGCGGGTCCTAAAACATGACAAGCGCGATGCTAAGTTAGAAGCCGATGCAGCAGCAGCCGGTCTGACTGTTGAGGAATATCTGCTAACAAAGGGCTAGTTCTTTGTCAAGCTGTTTTTAGTAAACTGCCGTAAAATCTAGTAGCGTCTGCACTAATTTCTGTGTACGCTCCAATCACCGGTCAAAGGCGTAGAGAAGGTCGCACGTGCGTTATTGGGAAATTTCCCCTCGAGGCTACTTCCTGCATTAGCCGAGGCAACATTAGCCTTCAGGCTTTAGGTGTCCGGTCAGGGATAACCCGCTTTCTGAAAGCATTGCTAAGGGAGGTCGTATAAATAACTTACTGGTTTTTGACCTGACGCTTTTGTTCTCACTGTACTTACAAATCCTTTGCATAGCCTCAGTTACGGAAATGATTTTTAAGTGCGGTGAGGGCAAAATAAGGCGGTCAAAAGCCGTAAGTTATTTATACGGCGTCCCTAAGGGAGGTCGGGCTTATTGAACAACAATCCGTCGAACGGAGCGCTCACCGGCGGTGACGGCCTCGAGCATGTACACTCCGGCAGAAAGGTCGGGAAGGGGCAGCTCAGTTGCAGTTCCATTCATTATCGACTGGGTAATTACACGACCGGTAAGTGATAAAAGACGCAGTTGTGTGGCTTTAGTCCCTGCGGGTAAACGAACCGAGAGTTTATCGGCAACCACAGGGTTAGGGAATACCACCAATCGGGTAATTTCCTTGCCCGTCGAAGGAAGCGTAAAGCCCGTATTTGAGCGGACCAATGGTTGCTGAATAGCCTCTAACTCAGCTTGTTCCTCGAGGACCTGCAATTCATCACGTACCAAGCCGCCTGGACCGCTTAATCCGCTGCAATCACAATCCGGGGTAATCACATCTCCAGTAGTATTAGAATTGCCGTCATCACAAGGCGCGCCTGCCTGATCGACATCGAAGCCATTGAGACAGTAAGAAGAAAAGTCACCAGACCAAGACAGCTGTGAATTACCCCCAAACCGCATTCTGGCGTTACCGCAGAGGTCTTCGAGGTCCTGTGGAAAACAACCTGACAGATCATTTTGGCTCAGGTCTAAGTTGAAAAGGAAGGGAAGATCACCGAAGCCTTCGGGCATGGTGCCGGTAAAGCTATTGTCATTCAGGGTCAAAATTTTCATCTGGGTAAAACCGGCCAGTACGTCGGGTAGCGCCCCCGTCAGGTTATTGTTGTTGAGGCGAAGATTTTCCAATAGTGGCTGATCCCCAACGGTAGCGGGTAATTCTCCGGAGAATAGATTTCCGCTAAAATTGATGTCCCGAAGAGCCGCGATCGTGAATAATGTCGCAGGCAGTTCGCCAGCGACTTCGTTGTACGCCAGGTTTAGAAGACGTAGTTGGTCCAGGGCCCCAATCTCGGTCGGCAAGGAACCGCTAAGGCCGTTACCCCGAAGGACAATGCTGGTAACGCGATCATTCTCGTCACACCCGACCCCCGTCCAGGAGCATGGTTCACAGTTGTCGAGCCAACCATCGTTGTTGGCCCAGCCGTCGCCCTCGGTGGCGATGTATAGCTTTTCCAGGGAAGGATAGTCTGGGTGAGTACAATTCTGAGCAAACAGGCTTGCGGTAGAAAAGAAGAAGAGAAGGAGTAGGTAGTTGGGTTGTGAGGTACAATTCATGTTTATATCCGCTTGTGTAGGGTAAATGTCGGACCACTTTAAGCTGTCTCCCTTGCAACTGTAGCCTTAGGCGTATTGAAATAAATTCAATTTGAATTGCAGGTTACTTATATCATGCTGATGCATGATATAATCGGACTAACTTAAATATGAGCGGACATTATAATTGGGTGTTGAATGGGTATAAGAATTCGCTTTCAATTATATAACACCAAAAACAGCTAAAACAGTAGTGAATTCTCCTCTTTTAACAGAACAATCTGATTTTAGCCTGCCAGCTTACATTTCCCTTAACACTTATCGCGTCAATACAACCTTTTGTCCCCCTTGCTTATCGCCGGTGCAGGGGCAGGTAAAAAGAAGCAAAGTTTCGTTGAAGTATAGATTTCTCCTCTGAGACTTCCAGGCAGCGCCATTACTATTGCGGCGCTGCGCGCCGCACGGTAGGCTGAACGATAATTACCCCGGATTTCGGCCTACCGTGCCTCACCCGGGGTAATTGTCGTTCGACGCCTACAGCGTCGGGAGCCCCCCCCTTGCTCCTTCCCCCCTTTCCCTTGCACCTGCGGCCCCGCCATATTAGTGTAATAGTTCATCGTTCAGTAGTTCATAGCAGACAATGCCACGATGAACTATCGGACTAAACTATACCTTAACAAAAATCTTCCGCCGCCAGAGGAAGAGCCCGATCAATACGTAAAACCCAGCCACGGAGAGGCCGTACAGCAGGCTACTTAGTTTCGCCGCCATAAAGTCGTGGACATAGAGGTGCTCGTACAGCCAGCCATGCAGGCCGGTCATGCCAAATATTTTGGCGATGAAACTGGATAAGAAATACAGGATCAGGGCATTGGCCCCTACCCGCTTGAAGACATCACCGAATTTGGTGTTGCGAAAATCGTTAAAGAAACTAATCACCCACAATGTGACCGACGCCCAGCCCGCAGTAACCAACACAAAACTGCTGGTCCACAGTGCCTTGTTGATCGGAAAAAGAAGTCCCCACAGGTGACCTACGACCAGCAAAGCAATGCCGCCGATGCCGAGCAGCATGAATTTGTCGGCGCGCTCGGATACCAGTAACCTCCCGGCCAATACCCCCAGTAAGGCCGTAGCAATACTTGGCAAGGTGCTTAACAAGCCTTCGGGATCATAATCCGGTTGCCAGGTATGACTACCGAGAATGGCCTTGTCGAAAAACATTGCCCAGTTATTTGCTGCCCGCTCGTAGGTGGGCGCACTGCCATCCGGCAGTGGCAGGTAGCCCATAATACCCCAATAGCCCAATAATAAGGCTGCGGTGACGCCAATGATCACTTTCCAGTTAGCGTTGAGGGCGATAATGGCCGCAAAGAAAAAAGCTAAGCCAATGCGCTGCAGTACGCCGGGAAACCTGATGGTTGCCCATTCCTTGAAAAAGGGAAATGTAAGGGTAAATGCACCCAGAAAGAGACCAAGACCGATCAGTTTCAGTGCCCTGACGCTGATTTTTCGATATGTTTCCCCGCTAGCTTTCTTGCCACGGTAAGCAAAAGCGATCGAACAGCCGACGATGAAGAGAAAGAACGGAAACACCAGATCCGTGGGCGTGTAACCATGCCAAGGTGCATGTAAAAACGGTGCGTAAACACTGTCCCAGGTACCGGGATTATTGACCAACATCATGGCGGCGATGGTGACGCCCCGCAGGATGTCAACGGATTCGATACGTTGCTTCAGCATAGTATATGGGTTGTTTCTATCACTGAATGTAGGCAATTCGTGGGTTAATCACACCAGTCGCCCACAAAGTCGAGTACCAACTGCGTGTATTCCAGTCTTCGCCAGATGATGTTGTGGGCGTGCCAGGCCCCCCAGTCCAGCCTGTGGGCGGTCAATACAGCGGGGTTAAACGCAGCTTTGAGCTGATCAAATTGTACGGGATAAGTCAGGGTATCTGCGGCCGAGTGGAGCAATAAGACGGGCACCTTGATTTGAGGTGCAGCCTTAAGTGGGCTTACCTCAGAGAACACCACACCGGCGCGTATTCCCGTCCAGGTAAAAGCACCGGGGGTCAGTGCATTGAGGCCACTTCCGTAATCCTTGACCCCTCTTTCCATTACGGCACTCTCCCAGTCGGCAAAAGAACTTTCGGAGATGACCCAGGCTGGTTGGGCGGCACCTTCTCTGCCTGCGGCCAGTAGGACCGTTGCTGCTCCCCAGCTTTCTCCAAACCAGCCGACCCGATCCTGCGACAGACCGGTTTGGGCCAACAAAAAGTCATTAGCAGCCAGCAAGTCCGTTGCCTCGTGGTGCCCACCAGAGCCGAAGGCTTCCGGACTAGAAGTACCATGCCCCCGGTGATCATACAATAACAGCGCACAATGGCAGCTGTCGAAAATGGGCGCATATTTAAGCATATTGGCCCGGTTGACACTGTAACCGTGGGCCATCACCACGCCACACCGGGCGCTGTCTGGGCGGTACAACCAGCCGTTAAGTGTAATCCCATCTACGGGGCTTTCGAAGCTCACCTCTTCTCTGGTTGGCAGCGTGGTTTGCAAACTGTCCAGGTCCAATCCCCAGCGATCTAAATTCATCTGGACAACGGTCGCGTAGTCCCGGTCAGGCGTATGAAGAATTAACCCACTGAAAAACCAGGTTACACCAAGGTAGATCAGGATAAGGATGGCCAGGGCCCACAGTAATTTACGCATATCGAAAATTGAATCCGAAAGGTAAGGCTCCGCATCAGATTACCTGACAAACCCTTAAAGGTTGATGATCAATTAGCCAACCTTTCCTTTACGAAAATACGTTTCCGTCCGTTTCTGCGATCCCTTAAGACCAGTTCGTTCCGGTCGCTAAAAACGATGGAATAAGGGATGCGCTGTACACTCCGACGAGTACGATAGCGGGAAGGCCGGGCAGTAGTTCGGGTATTGCCGTCCACTAAAAGCTCTAGATCACCGGTTCGGTAATCGGCAGACCAACGGCCTTGGTACCGGCGTTCGTTCGAATAGCGCGTCCGTCTCGGGCGGATTTCCTCAAAATAACCATCCGCATCCATGATCAGGACCGTCCTGTTTGGCTGGTACTCCGGGCGCACAGGCTCACCGTAGCGATCGAGGCTGGTTTCGTTCCATACACCGACCAGGCTGGGGCCACGGCCCCGCTGAGCGTTGGCTACGGAAATGGATAGGACAACCAAAAATAAGGGAAGGAAGCGACACATAATAGGAATGATTTTCCTAAAGGACAGTCGTTTGGGCCTAAATATCAACTTCTTAGTGGGGGTTTAGCACGGATTTAACCGATGTTAAGGAAATGTATTAGTCCATAGTTCAGTAGTTCATAGTGTGATGGTCTGCTACGAATTTCTGAACGATGGAGTAATAAGGCGCGGCCGCTGGTGCAAGGGAAAGGATAAAAAGGCAGGGAAAGAATCGGTTGAGGACGTCCCCGTCCGAACGGCTTAATCCACAATAGATTCGTCCGTGGAAGTCCCTATTCAAAGTATTCGGATGAGGACACCCTCAACCGGACACCCCGTAAAAAGATCTTTCCGGACCACACGAACTACTTCTTTTCTCCCCTTACCTAACCAGGTAAAGCGCCAGCTGCCGGCCATCGATGTATCGGAAAGTTTCCCCATCCCAAAAGCCATCCTCTTCCATCATCATCCGGATGTCTTTGCCCCAGGTATCGAGGTAGACTTTGGTATTCAATTCGATGCTGTAGGCAGTATTTGGGTACAGCGGGTAATCACCGCGAACGGGTACCCCACCCTGCTGGTCCCACAAACCGATGGTTGGCCCGGCGCCGTGGCCATGGTAGCCGATTGGATGGGTATAGATGGTTGGGCGAAGCCCCTTAGCTTTTCCGGCGGCGAGGGCGCGGGAGAGCAATTGGTTCCCGGTTACGCCGTTTCGGTACTCGCTGGTTAGTACATCCATGGTCTGCATTCCCTGTTTAAAGGCTTCCTGCAGGTAGGCGGGCGCGGCGTCTTCTCCTGGCTTAAGGACGTAGGCATTGTGCTGGGTATCCGTATTGAGGCCGCAGTAGGTGATGCCGTAGTCGCAGTGCAGGAGATCTCCCGGTTGAATCACGGTTGTCCCCGGTCGACCGCTAAAGCCATAAAGCTCACCTTGTTCCGCGCGCTGCACATCAACGGTGGGATGAAACCAAATGCCCAGTCCCAATTTATTCGCCCGTTCCCGCATGTACCAGACAACGTCTTCGGTGGTGGTAGCTCCGGGGGTGATTACCTTATTGCTAAAAGCTTCCTGAATGATGGTGTGCGCAACGCCCATCACTTGCCTGTAGACCGTCATTTCCGTCGGAATCCGGGTTTCCAGCCAGCCGATGGCCAGTTTTTCTCCTGATGTCAGCCGTCCGGATAAATCATTGGGCAACACCTCTTTGAGTTTGTCATAATGCCACGAGCTCAAGCCATCAGCTAAGCCGAAATCTGCACTGCGGTTAACAGCTATTTTAGCAGGGTTCCGGGCCTTAATCAGTTCCGTAAGGGCAGCCCATTGGTCGGGCTGCTTTTCTGGGTCCCAGGCCTTTTTGAATACGTCCCCCACGTCGTAACGGGCACAAGCCAGCGTTTCGAGCGGTTTCCCGGACCCCGGATCGTAAATCACCAGCATCGTTGTTCGCCTGGCGCCCATCCACTTGCTCGGCAGCATGGTTTTCAAGACCGGATCTTCGTTGTACTCCCTGCTGATGAGCAACCACATATCGATTCCTTCGCGGCGCATCAACTCGGGTAAGACCGTTACTGCACGTTCCGACAGCCAGGCATCGTGTAGTTCCCCTTGTTGTTTCAGGCTGAGTATGGCCGGCATTTCAGGCTGCGTCTGAACTGAAAACGCTAGAAGCGAAAAGCAAATGGTTAGAATTAATTTCATTTTTAGAATTTTCTGGATGAGTAATCTTAAAGTAGGTTTGTTCAGCGTTACTTTCGCTGTATAAATGAAAAGATAATGCTACGGACATTAGGTCCTCCCTACTAAAATGGCACAAATGACCTACACAAACCACCAAACGCTACCGAGTGGACACCTGTTTTTTTCCAAAAAGGGTAAGGAAGTTACCAGAGCTTTCGGGGAATTGCGCTGTAGCCATATTAGCTGCATTCACAATTATGGTGCTTCGCGTATTGGTTTGGGTGTTTATTTTTAATCGAGCCTTATTACCAGGGCTGCTATTACCTATGATGCTCCTTTTCACGGCAGGCTCACTCACCCCTGCAGCTTACAACATGCGGCAAGCAAATCGACGTACTCGGGCCGGTCACCGGCCAGTTTATGAATGAACTTCATCCGCACCTGCCCATCAGTAAGCACAAAGATACCAGGCATCTGAAAGCCATCTCCAAGTTGCGTCGTTCCAACGCCATGTCCGTCGATGACTCCCGCCTGAAAACCACGAATCCAGGTTTGGAGACCGAATAATTGGCGGGCGGTGCCCTTGGTTAGACCGAAGGCTTCGTAATACCGACATTCAGGATCGCTAACTTGGTCGACCGGACCTATCTGATACTTAGCAAAGTACTTTTCAGCAGTTCCTACATCAGACATGTGCACAAGTACGAGCTTACCACCATATCCATCGATTTCGGCTCTCCTTTTCGCTAAATCACTTAGTGCCTCTCGGCAAAAGGTACAGCCAAAATGGCGGAGAAACACCAACAGCACAGGCTGATTCAGGCTCATTTCTTTAACGGCCTCTCCCGAGACGGTTTTCATTTCAGCCAGGGCTAGATTGAGGTTGGTATTAGACATGTCTAAAATTTTAGGACAAAGTAAGGCCAATAACGCAGCAGGTTGTTTGGAAGGTGTAAAAATCCGTCTGCAAAGAACCCGGCGGGGATTTATACTGGGCTTAGGAACATCAATTCAATAACGCTTATGTCCGCTTCTTTGCTTTACAATTTTCTCTGCTCCTGCGCCCGCGCCTACTCATTCAGCTGCGCCAATAACTCTCGTTTGAGCGATAAAGCATTTTTGATCTCCTGCATCCGTTCCCGCGTATTTGCATACCCAAGGTCATGCATTTCCTGCAGCTTGGTGAAGTTGAAGATATTACAATCGTTAAGCTGGGAAGGTTCGATGACGATGTCGCAGAGCTCTCTGCTAGGCAGGGTATTTGCCATAATAGACAGGTCAAAACAACGCCAGACGATGTTGATCACCGACCCTACGTCGGCGGGTGGCAGCACCCCATAGGGCATTAGGTTAGCGCCGATGATGAAGTCACAATTATGGAGCAACGGCTCAACGGGCATGTTCTTGGTCACGCCACCATCCACGTAGTGCGAACCGTCCATAATTACTGGCTTAAACACGAAAGGAATCGAGCAACTGGCGGCAAGAATATCGTGGAGCGGCCCTTCATTTCGCAACTCCTGCTGGGCAGTATTGAGGTTGGTGATGCCAATGTGCAGGGGGTATTTGAGCCCCTCAAATGAGTTTTCCGGAAGCAATTGTGCCAGTCGTTCTTTCAGATAATCGAGCTTAGTCAGGCCAGTCAGCGGAATCCCCACCTTGAAGATTCTAAGTAAGGACGATTGCAATACAAAACGCATCATTTCATCCGGAGTCAGGCCAGCTGCGTAAAGCGTCCCTACAATGGCACCGGAGCTCACCCCTACGATATGACTCGGCACAATGCCTTCTTCCCAAAGTGCACGGATCATACCGATGTGGGCAGCGCCGCGGGCGCCACCGCCCGAAAGCGTTAGGCCGATAGATAGGTCTGAGTTATTCACACAAAGAAAACAAGCTAGAGGTCGGAGAGGTTGACCGAAGTAGAGAAATGGAAGAGTAGTCTGTCAACTTTTAATTTTAGGATTAGGTACTGACGGTTTTAGCTAAAAAGCATTGATGTAACCATTCAGCGCATTGAGGCATTAAGGGACGCCGTATAAACAACTTACTGGTTTTTGACCTGACGCTTTTGTTCTCACCGAATTTACAAATCCTTTGCATAGCCTCAGTTACGGAAATGATTTTTAAATTTGGTGAGGGCAAAATAAGACGGTCAAAAGCCGTAAGTTATTTATACGGCGTTCCTAAGCAGGTTGGCTGTTAGTATAGGCGCCCCCGCATTTATGCCTACGGTTGGGGCGTTTTTTACTTTTTGGAGGTTCCTTACATTTACCGCTCCACGCGGACTCCTCCTTTTAGCTTCGCTGCCACTTTTGATGCGTCGCCACCTAGTACAGTGTAAACTAAATTTTTGAATGTCTCGGTTTGTCGCGTAGCGACTGCACTTGAGTTGCCTGGGACAAGGAGGAACGACGCAGTCCCAGGTAACGGAGAGGCCCCTTATTTTTTA
>JBLHRW010000158.1:0-10230 GCA_047626445.1 Neolewinella sp. | reverse complement strand
TTTCTTTAAGGGACGCCGTATAAATAACTTACTGGTTTTTGACCTGACACTTTTGTTCTCACCGAATTTACAAATCCTTTGCATAGCCTCAGTTACGGAAATGATTTTTAAATTTGGTGAGGGCAAAATAAGACGGTCAAAAGCCGTAAGTTATTTATACGGCGTTCCTTACCGGCAATTCCTTGGTGAAAGAAAAATCAGGGGGCCGATCGAAAGTCAGGTGAATTGTCCCCTGAACAGGTGGCAAATTTAACTTAATCGGGTCGATCAATGAATAGACATACGCCATGCGCTTACCGTCGTATTCGTCCTGCCCATCTTGAAATTCGTATAGTCTACTTTGATAGTTATGAGCCATACCCAACCCATCCACCAAGTAAGTGCTAATCATTACATAATTGTCGCTGTCCACTGAATTCTTGAGCATGGGATGAGCCTCGATCACATGCTGCCCAAAAGGCTTTCTATTCCCTCGCACCTCGATAAACTGTAACTCCCCGCAATGGGCCACGATTTTGAGTTCAAGGTGATGATGCATAGCTCTATCGAATGAAGATAGTTCATTCTTATTGAAATTCATATGCTCATAGCGGAAAGGTCCAGTTACAATCCTTCACGCTAGATGATGGCCAGCGGGGAAAGGACACGGCCCGATGAAACCTTACCTTGCACCTGCGGCCGCGCCAAAAAAGCTACCAAAGTGTTAATATTTTAGCAGCTCCTAGAAAAATTCGTTACCTTTTTACCAAGAATTCGGATTTCCCCCGGTCACTTATATGATCAAACCCTACACACATGCGTAAATTTTTGTTCTTCCCCACCCTATTCGCCCTGATCCTCTTAAGTGCCTGTCGTGAAGAAGGCCTGGTCGTGACCACCATCACTGGCGACGTGCCAACGCCTACCATCATCACCGCTACGGTTGCTGCCGTAACGGCCGACCGACCTGAGAACACCTTAACGGACGCCACCATTACCGGACTCGGTTCGGAGGTAAACGTCAACCCTGACGGCTCCATCACCATCCCCGCCGACCAACTGGACCCAAATGGCACAGCGGTCACCGTCACCAAACCCGGATTTTGGCCAGAGAACCGCTTACTGATGCCCGCCGGCGGTGGCGAACTGCGGGAAACTTTCGTCATGGAACCCAAGGTAAAAGCCGGTGAAATCAACCCCAGCACGGGTGGGACGATCGAACTGGGAGAAAACTTCTCCGTCAAATTACAACCCAACACCGTCGTCACGACCGAAGACGGCACGCCTTACACCGGCGATGTGGACGTCTACGTTAACCACGATGCCCCCGAAGACGCGGACGAAATGTTGAACAGCGCCCTCAACTTCCCGGCCCGGACGGCGTCAGGCGAAGAGGCCGTCCTGGAAAGCTACGGTATGATGGACATCGCCCTGGAAGCCCCCGATGGCACACCACTAGTCCTGAGCGCTAACACGCCAGCTGAAGTACGTATGCCCATCGACCAAAATACCGAAGCAACCGGCCCCGACGAGGTACCCTTTTGGGTGCTAGACCCCTCCGGCTTCTGGCTACCCAACGGCGTAGCCCGCCTGGCCCCCGGTTGCTACATTGTCTACATCGTCTCCAGCGGTACTTGTAATATTGACATGCCTCACCCCGTCACCCGTATCTGCGGCCGCTTCGTCGACTCCAACGAGCTCCCCCTGACGCACTCCCCTTTCCTGGTGACGCTGGATGGTGGTATGAGTTGCTCCGCAGCACGAGTGGATTGTGACGGCTACTTCTGCGTAAACGTCGCGGCTAATGCCCCACTCTTCTTCAATATAACCGACCCCTGCACCGGAGAAATTTTTGTGTTCGCCCTCGAACCAGTAGACGAGAACACCTCCCGCGACATCGGCGAAATCACCGTCGACCTGACTACCCCCGTCTTCGTAGCTACGGTCCGCGACTGCAGCGGTACGGCGCTGCCCAATATTGGTAAAACGGAAATCTGGGCTGGTGGCAACGGAGGCAACGACGGGGAGTACTTCGCCCCCAACGGCGACGGTATGACGGTCATCAACGTAATCGATTGTAGTGGTGATGACCTGCTCGTTCAGGCCTTTACCAATGATTATAAAGCCGCCTCCCGCGTCGTGCGGCGCACTGCCGACGAGGAACTCCCAACCGAATTCATCGTTTGTGGTGACCTGAGTGACGGCGAATACTTCGACCTGACCATTGGCGGTCTCGCGGTGCCGATCACCGAACTGGCCGCTATTTACTGGCCAGACAATGGTTCGTTCGATTGGCTCGTCCGCGCAGCCGGCGAACTCAACGGGGAAGAGTACAGCCTGTTCCTCCAATTTGCCGATCCACGCGAAGGGGATTTCTCTGACGACGAAGCCTCCGCCGCGATCTATCGCCTGCTCCCAGGACAAGAATACGGCGAAGGGCGCGTATACGTAGACCCTCCGCAAAAGCTCAACCTGCAGGGAATAAGCCTTTCCGACGACGGCATGACCTTCGAAGGTTCGTTCAACGTGGAGATGAACCTGCAGAACGATGCTGCCCAAACGGTAGAAGAAACAGGCGTAGCAGTGCAGGTAACCTTCCGCTTCGAGCTGTAAACCCGCCAGTAACTATGGCCACCAACCTAGCCACCGGCAGCAGCGAAGCTAAGGGACGCCTGGTCGGTAGAAGATGTTGATGACCACTAACCCCTAGGTGGTGTGAAGAAACGAATCATTTATAAGCACCCAATGACTGCGTACGCCGTACCAAAAGGCAGTAATATATCCTGGAAGGAGCTGTACCGCTACTGGTTATCAGTAGTGGGGGTCGTTGTAGGTAACGGTTTACGACCGCTGATTACGCTTGGGCTAATAGTCGTTTCAGCCATCGGTCTCTCCGCAGCAGGTATAGATTCCAATCCGCTCCGATCGGCTTCAGTGGACGTTTCTTTCCCTGTTATGGACACCGTTCCAGCTCCGGCTCGTACCACCTCTCGCAAAGCGCCTTTCCAGTCCGCTTCCCAGACGGAAAGAGCCCGCGCTGCCATCATTCTCAAACATACCATATTGGGCACGCCCCCTCCACCGCCCGAAGAATTAGAACGGCAACGCAGGGAACGGGGACAAAAAGTCGAGCAGCGAAAGGCCGAGCGGCAAGCCATGCTTGATAACCGACTCGAGCGCCGTAGCCAGCGAATAGCGGTATTGAGAAACGAGGAAGGCAACGATTCCAAAGCCAACAATCAAGGGTTGGACAAACAATCCCGCGGGGAACGAAGACGCGAAACTGACCGGCGGAAAGCAGCGCGGAAACGTGAGGAAGCCCTCGCTAAGCGTGAAGCCGAACGCCAGCAACGAGAAGCGCAAAGGACCAAGCTCATGGCTAAACGCAAGGCCGAGCGTCAGGTGCGCGAAGTGGACAAGGCTCAGCTCATCGCCAAACGCGTAGCCGAACGCCAGCAGCAGGAAGAAGAAGCGGAACAGGCCAACGAACTCCTGGCCAAACAAGCAGTGAAGCGCCAGGAACAGGCCAGGCTCACGGCCAAAATCACGGCCAGACGCGAAGCGGAACGCAAAGAACAGGAAGTACAAAAGGCCAGGCTTGTGGCCAAACAAGAAGCCAAACGCAAGGAACGAGAAGCAGCAAAAGCAGTTGGCCTGGCCAAACAAGCCGCCCGTAAGGCCGCCCGCGACCTGCGCAAGGCCGAAAAGCTGGCTGCCCGCGAAGCCCGTCGCAACGAACGATTAGCCAGCAAGAAATTACGCCGTGCCGAACGGCTCGCGCGCCGAGCCGCCCGCAGGGCCGCCCGCCTTGCCAGACGCGAAGCCCGCCGGTTACGCCGTAAACAGAATCCACCTTACTGGACGGTAGAACCAGCCATAGCTCTCGGCCTCCCAGCCCGCTCCGGCGGGGCCAGCGAAGAGACGTCCCTTGAGGCGATTACCGTACAGGCATTGGCGGGCTACCACCGGGCGAATGGGCTTAGCCTTCGCGGTGGTATCGCTGCTAGTGTGATCAACAGCAAAGTATCGTCTAAGGAAACGACCACTGAGACCGTCTCCCAAACCGCCGTTGTCCGGATTATTCTAAACCCAGATGGTTCGCGAACGGAGGAGTTGGGGGCCGTTCAGGTACCTCAGACGACCACCCGGGAGACGCGCTACTACAACAGCCTGAATAGCATCGATTTCCCCCTACTACTTGGTTACCGTATTAAGGGTAACCGCTATGGTTTGATGGTGGAGGCCGGCCCTAGCCTAAACCTGTCTGGTGGTGGGAATGCGCACATTCGTCATGGAGAAGGTTTCCAGGCGGTAAGTAGCGGACACTTTATGGGGCGGCGCCCCGGTATCGGCTTCCTGCTGATGCTGACCGGCGAATACAAGTTAAAGGGGAATAACGCACTCATTGGTGGTGTGCGCATACAGTCCTTCGGGCGTGCTTTCGAAAATCCGGAGGTTACCGGTAATGCTACGCGGGTTACCACGCTGAGTTTGCAGGTGGGCTACCGGGTGCGGTTTTGAGGGAACACAAGCAGCCTGTTAGAATAATAGCTTTTTGGGCGCGCACGCAGGTGCAGTAGAAAGTTTTTAAGCGCAGGGAACGTTAACCGGACCCTGGTGCTGACTCCTATATCCCCGATTACAAGAGGTGAAAAAATTACTACCTTTCCTGAAATCACCTGGAGTGACCGCTTCTTCTATAACGGTCAGCTATTCTTCACCTTGCAACGGTTAATATGTCAAGCATCAAACAACTTCTAATCACGCTCCTACTATCGATGCCTTTTATGGTATCGTCTCAATCCTACACCTCCTATTTTACTGGAAGTACCACAGACACCATAAGTACACCACAAGGGGGAATTTGTATGATGGGCGGTAGAAGTGAACACGATGAAGCGATGAAGTGGTTTCTTCAACGCGCAAATGGTGGAGACGTCCTCGTCCTTAGAGCAAGTGGATCTGATGGCTACAACGATTACCTATATGCTGATTTAGGCATAGCCGTTAACTCGGTTGAATCGATTGTCTTCAACGATTCAAGTGCAGCAAATGAAGCATACATTCATGAAAAGATAAGGAACGCTGAAGCCATATGGTTTGCTGGTGGCAACCAATGGGATTATGTATCCTATTGGCGGGGCACGCCAATCCAGGGTTTAATCAATGATGCCGTGCAGAACAGGAACATTGTTATCGGGGGTACAAGTGCAGGGATGGCCATCCTTGGCTCCTATTATTTTTCAGCTAAAAACGGCTCTGTGACTTCCGCCACAGCATTAAATGACCCCTACGATTCCCGGGTTACCGTTGATTCAACAAACTTCCTTCAAGTTAACTACCTCCAGGACGTTGTTACCGACACTCACTATGATGACCGGGATAGAAAAGGCCGGCATATCGTATTTCTAGCAAGGATTTTAACCGACTACGGAGTGGCCGCCAAAGGCATTGCCTGTAATGAATACACGGCGCTCTGTATCGATGAGAATGGCTTGGCAAGTGTTTATGGAGATTATCCAAATTTTCCTGAATCCGCTTTTTTCATTCAAATGAACTGTGAAATCGCTGATTTCGCTCCTGAAAATTGTACTGACTCAAGCCCGCTTGATTGGAATTTAAATGGATCAGCATTAAAGGTCTACAAAGTTAATGGGACCAACAACGGAGCAAACACTTTTGACTTGAGTGATTGGAAAACTGGCAACGGTGGTACATGGGAACATTGGTATATTGACAATGGTACCCTTACTGAAACAGCAGGGACTCCAATAGCATGCTCCGTAGTATCGGTGCTTGATAATGATGCAAGTTCTACTGTAAAAATACACCCTAATCCTTTTAGCAGTATTTTTCACATCGCGTCTGAAAGTGAAATACTAGCATTAACTATAGTCGACATTAATGGTAAGTTATTAATGCGTCAAAATGAATTTCAGTCTTCCGAAATTTCAATAGATGAAACAACCTTGCCAATTGGTGTCTACTTCCTTAAAGTCTGGACCAGGAAAGGTCTTTCTCATTTTAAGCTATTAAAGAGATAATACAGCGCAGAACAGCAAATCACCTGCGACCCTGGCCGCTGTGAAACCTCTATACTTCCCTCCGTGCCCCCTTCTGTGAGAGCTCCAAAGCTGCGTAGAGCCCCTACTCCCGTGAGGCAGATTTCTCACAGAGGGAGGCACGGAGGACGCAAAGAGAAAGACAATTACCGCGTCCGTTTCTCCCGCAACACCACCTTCCGTTTATCTGCCTTAGCCACGTCGATGAAAAACTGACGGTAGTCATTGTAGGCGGTAGCGGGTAAGTGTACGGGTAAAAGCTTCAAAGTCCTTACCCAGGTGAGTTGCCCGGCCCTAGCGCTGATCTCGGAGCGGTATTCTCCCGCAGCGTGGCTGATTTTAGTGACCGATTCCCCAAGGCTTTCGATCTCCATCGTATTAGGATAGACCAGGTGGACGGTATCTACGTAAAAGCGAGCCTTGTTCCGCACGATGGGAAATTTCCGTTCCTCCACTTTATCTGGCACGTAGTCATAAGCGTAAAACTTGTTGATGGAGACGAACATTCGCTTGCCCAACTTACGGGTGTAACTAGGTAAGCTGGTCTCGTAATTGAGGTGCGCAACCGGCGCATCTGTTTCAACTTCCAAACGGTACGTATCTCCACCGATATCGGGTAACATCCCTCTTTGGTTAAGTCTTTCCCGTTGTTTGGCTTCGTCATGCTCAGCACTGGCAAAGTAGCGCAGAAAACCCTGGGTAGCCCCGTAGAAGTGGCCAGCAAGGGTAAAATCCGTGGAGCCATCCACATTAATTTTCAGGCTTACTGTCCGTAGGTGACTGTTATCCGCAGCGGGCAAACTGGGGGTGTGGGCCAGTTTACCTCCATCCGGAGTGATCCAGAGTACATTCCGGTCATCGGTCCCCTCCCCCAGGTAGCCAGTGGGGGCGAGTTTACTGGTACACTCCAGGTACATCTCCTCCCCAGGAACATAAAGGATCATGTGGTTAAATGCCGACGTGGTGAACGACTCATCAACCGGAAAGAATGGGGTCTCGCTTGAGTTGACCAGCACCGGATAAGCCTCGATGCCAACCTCACTCAACATGGCCCCCATGTAATTACTTAGTGCCTTACAATCTCCATACCGATTGGTCTCGACGTACTCCGCCGAGAAGGGTTGCCAGCCGCCGATGCCCAGCTGCACCCCTACGTAGCGGGTTCGGTCCTGCATGAGGCGATACAGGGCGTCAATCTTTTCTTTGTCGGTGGTCAATCCAGCGGTCGTTTCCTGCACCAGGCTTTTGAGCTGATCCGGAAGGATGGAACGGCCTTCCATCAGTTTCCCGATGAAGGCACCGAATGCTTGCCAGTTGTCCAAGGTCCCCTCGTAATCGTCAATGTTAAAATTACGAAGCCCCGTGCGCAGGTAGGGGGCCGCTTGGCTAAGTGGCGGCATGTTGGCCTCTCTGCGGTTGGCGGGCAGCATTTCTACCGACCAGGAATACACCTTATTTCCATCCTCGGCGGAGACTTGCGGCTCCGGTAATTGATTAAGGTGATAAAGCAGCTCATTATCGGTCGGAACGTGGGCGGTAAAAGAGGATTGTTGTACCGACTGCTCGTATTTAAGTGGCATCCAGGACGGGAAATCGACGATCGCGAAACCCTTCATGACCTTTTCATATTCAAATTCTACGGTAAAGGGGTAAGTCAAATGCTCAATCGTAGTCGTTTGGACCCGGCTGTCCGTGTAAAATTGTCCGTCCGATAGCGCGCGAACATCCTCAATTTCCGACTTCTTCGCCGAACGCACTTTTTCACCGAATGCATCAAACAGCGTAGCGTTAAACTTAGTAATCTTCGAATCACCATCGTAGTAGACCACCATCTGATTCTCGGAGTTATGGTTACCGTTGAGTATGGTGATGACCTTACGTTCATAAACGCTGGCCTCAGAAGGGGAGGTTACCTGATAGATTTTTTCATGTTGCCGAATGACCGAATTAGCATTTTCACGTAACTCAGCAGGAATCGTGAGCGCTGCATAATCCAGGCCCTGGCTTACAAGCGTAATCGCCTGAAGAAAGATAAAAACTACGAATAGACTTCTCATTATGTGGCACGTTTTAGGACAATAGTCGATTCCTGAAAGTCGATGATCATTTTGAATATTTCCTTGAGGCCTAAATATTCCGAGGGAGCGTAAACGGTCTTAGCTATAGTAACCGTAAAATTCAGGGAAATAACGTTGTTGCCATTATCTTTAACGGCGAAGGTGCAACCGATGGTTCCATCCTCAGAGGTAACTCTTTGGCTTTCAGGCAATTCATCCATCACGTAACCTTCGGGCAGCGTAATGTTCGAGATGTAAAGTTCCTGGCGTGGGTAAGCAAAGTCAACTGGGTACAACCGTTGCTCCACATCAGCCAACCCTTTATCGATGAAGGGAAAGAGAAATGGCTGAACATAGAGGTAATCATCAATACTTTCCCCTAGCGGCACCTTCATCTTTAATTTGATCGACAATGGTCCACTCAATTCATCACTCTCTGAAATTTCATGGCTTACTAACTCTGATTCCGGATAAGCTTCGATAATCTCCTCCGCCAACGGCAGTTCGCTATCCTCCACCATTTCTTCCAGTTGCTGACGTCCATTAAACCCGTAATAACTGCTCAACCGGCTCTGGATATCGACTTCCGCCACACCTTCTTCATCGAGGATTATATCGGCCATCACGACTTTTCTTGCTCTTGGTACTGCGACATCAATCCAGCGTGGTTTTTCCGGATCGGCGACAAAGGCGCGGTGATTGAGTGCTCTCACCCGTGGTAAACCCATCGGGCGGTGGACACTTCCGGGGTCGAGAATCACTTGTTTCCCATCGAGGGTTGCCAACACCATAACGTGATCAAACTGCGTCAATAATGGATAAATTTCCAGTGGAGAACCACCATCTCGCAGGGGCAGCAGCAAAGGATGCGACTCAATACCTGCCTGCCGCAACAGGGCCAACAACAAAATACTTACCTCCCCACTCGAGCCGGATGCAGCGTCGAAAACCTTATTGGGCGTATTGTCTGAAGTCCAGCGGTATTTCCCATTCCAGCCAATCTTTCCAGCAACGAACTCGTACAATACCTTCGCTTTTTCCTGGTCGGTATTTAACCCCGCAAGCCGGGGCTCCATCTCTTTCCAGACCTTATTACTGTTAACCTTATTACGGTAAGACCGTCCAAAATTCGCCCAATCATCAATCTCTTCACTTGTCTTCTGCCAATTGGAAAAGACCTGCTGAATGGGTTGCCCAGGATAACTCACCGACTGTAACTGCATCCGGACCTGCGGAATATAATCCGAAAAATTATTGACGTACGGTTGTTCCGTATAGGCCGCCAAGTCTTTGAAAGCCCAAAGAATCTCTCCATGACGGATGTTTGCCCCACCGTAGATCCGGTTGACTACTTTTGACCGATTGAGGTAGTAAAGGCTGTTCGAATTCGACAGGCTAACGTAATTAAACATATAAGGGATCGAAGAACGGTATTCAGCATACCGCACGGGAATATCTTCCTGGAAAAAGTACCGGCTAGGTACCAGGATAGATTCATGGGTATTAATGTATAGGTACTCCAACACCGCTCCTACTCTCACCCCCGGAAAGGTGAATTTGATAATGTCACGATCATCATCGTAACGCTCACGGATAATATCTTTATTGGAAAGTTTTTCAGAACCGCCGTCGGGAAAATGAATGATGGCCTTAATACCATATATTTTCTCGTAGTTGCGGCTAAGCACCAGCTGAATGTCTGCACGATCAAACCCTGCCTCGGTTAATAACTTCACCCGACGGTGGTGATATTCTTTTAAAAGGGGACGACCATCGTTGTCCTGAAGAAATTCTACGTCTATTGCATCGTGCAGCACGTAGGCTTCGGCACTAGAATCTACTCCTGGGGCAGTCATTAGCGCTCGATCCTCTGGGCTAATTTTTCCAAATTTAATTTTTACGGGGTCTTGAGCCGCCAGAATCGTGACTGCGAAACACAGCAGTAACAGGGTGAGGTATTGTAATTTTCGCAAGGGTTGGTTTTTATTTAAAGTTAATAGGTAGTGACGCAAAAATTGAGCACGCGCTCGAATGCTAAGGGACGCCGTATAAATAACTTACTGGTTTTTGACCTGACGCTTTTGTTCTCGCCGAATTTACAAATCCTTTGCATAGCCTCAGTTACGGAAATG
>JBLHRW010000157.1:0-10246 GCA_047626445.1 Neolewinella sp. | reverse complement strand
CCTCACCAAATTTAAAAATCATTTCCGTAACTGAGGCTATGCAAAGGATTTGTAAATTCGGTGAGAACAAAAACGTCAGGTCAAAAACCAGTAAGTTATTTATACGGCGTCCCTTAGTAGGCTTCGCGGCTGCCTTCGGGAGTTAACGCACGTAAGGGCCACCCCCTACATCCAGTTGGTGTAAACGATTAATTAGAGTCCAATTTTCGGTAATAACCAATCCCGTCCGACCTCCCGTACGGAACCTTCTTCGATGTCCGAAAGCTGGAGTGCTTCAATGGCCACCCGCAACAAGCGTAAGACAGGGAAGCCCACCGCAGCACACATACGCCTCACCTGACGGTTCTTTCCTTCGGTTAGCTGTAGCTCAATCCAGGTATCCGGAATGCTTTTCCTGAACCTGACCGGAGGGTTTCGCTCCTGGATGGAAAGGCATTCTGCTTCGCTAAGCAGCCGGGGGATCACCGGCGCACAATGATGGGTTTTTCTCTTGACCCGGATGTCTACCCCTTTACGGAGGTCGCTGAGGGCTTGCTCCGTAGGTACACCTTCCACCTGAACCCAATAAGAACGCGGGTGCTGCTGGCTCGGGTGCAATAACGCTTCATTGAGCCTTTTATCATCGGTTAGGAGGAGTAAGCCTTCACTGTCCCGATCAAGCCGGCCAACCGGGTATACGTCGTTAGGGAAATCATACAAATCACCCAGTACCCGATGCTCCGGGACCTCCCGGGTAAACTGGCTGAGCATATCGTAAGGCTTGTTGATCAGGAAGTAACGTGGCAAAGCGATAAGTTTTGAAAAGGCAAAGGTAGGAAGGTTCTTGATGCCTATGCAGGTCGTTGGTCGCGATTGAACACGGTGAAAGCGCCGAAACTGACCGGGCTGCTTAGTCGTACCCTTAGGATTCTGTTAGTGGGGTTTTCGGGCGCTTGGTACTTTCCGTACGGAAATTTGAGAATTCTACCAATAAGGTTTCCGAAAACGAACATGCTTAGGGAGGAACGGGTTTGGTGCATAAAACAAGCGTTGCACACGCATTGTACAACCAACATCGGCCTCCTTAAAAGGGGCAGATTTAAAACTTGATAATATGAAATTTCGCATTCTAACATTAGCATTACTACTTACTGTATCGGGCGTATTCTACAGCTGT
This sequence comes from Neolewinella sp., assembly GCA_047626445.1. Lineage (GTDB taxonomy): Bacteria > Bacteroidota > Bacteroidia > Chitinophagales > Saprospiraceae > Neolewinella. The sequence continues at coordinate 9,090 of JBLHRW010000157.1, read as the reverse complement.
GCTGAAGGCTCCGACGTTGATCGCGCTGCCGACGAAATGGTGGTCGAAACAGAAAACGTACTTTCTGACCTTGGCGCACAAGCTACCGAAGAAAGTGATAAACTCGAAGCCGAATTCAAGGAGGCTAAGGCGAACCTCAGCAAGCGCATGAAAGCCCTCGAAGCCGACATGGATGGTGTTTCCGATGACGTAAAACAGGGTATGAAGGAAGAATTTAATGTGCTGCAGGCCTGGAGTCATGACATTGACAACCGCATGGACCGCGTTGGAAGCAACATGGAAAGCAGCTGGAAAAGCTTCAAAGGTGACGTGACAGCAGGCTGGAAAGATTTTTCCAAGGAGTCTGGCAAACTGTTGAAGGATATCGAGCGTAACTTTGATCCTGAAGGAAAACTTGACTAATCAAGGTTGTTGGAATTAAGGGATGGGAAATAAATAAACCACGATTTTTGACCGCCTTATTTTACCCTCACCGCACTTGAAAATTCTTTCCGTAGCTATGGCTATGCAAAGAATTTTTCAAGAACGGTGAGAACAAAAGCGGCAGGTCAAAGAATCACGTTTTATTTAATTCCCATCCCTAAGGCCTGTGAGGTTTTACCAACTAATCCATGCTCAAATCTGGCCCGATGATTTCCCTAAATGGTCATCGGGCCATTTTATTTTTTTTAGGAAGTGCCTGCACCTGTCGAAAGCATCAGCCTTAGCGCTTCCGATTGCCCTGAGAGAAATACAGGTTCGCATGATGACCAACGAGGGATTCCTTACCTTAGAGGTGCTGGTTTTTGTTACGATTATCGGCTTTGCGATATTGCAAGTCAATCTGGAAATGGTTTACCCGAAGACTAACTTCAAATGAGCGCAAATACCATCAGTATACATAAGTTGACCTCAGCATTAATCTGCCTTTGTATTGTCGCAACGGTGCTGTACATAGGCAGTTCTTTTTTTATTCCCCTCACTTATGGCATCTTCTTCGCTTTTATGCTTAAGCCGTTCTGTGACGTATTTGAACGGCTAGTTAAAAACCGGGTGGTTGCCATTGTCCTGACGCTGGTCTCGGTTGGCTTGATCATCGGCCTGATTGTTTATTTCTTCTTCTTTCAGATATCTCAGGTCCTGGGAGAGGCGGATAACATCGTGGCAAAACTGGCAGAAGCCGGCAATACATTTATTAACTATTGCGGAGAGTTATTGGGTTATACAACCAGTCAGACGTCAGCAATTATTGAAGAAGGCGTAACCAGTGCGGTCAACAAACCCTTTGGTATGCTTACCGTCGGCCTTTCCACCTCTGGTATTCTACTCGCGAATTTTACGCTGGTAGTCATTTATATATTCTTCTTTCTGTTGTACAGCACTGCTGTTAAGCGCTTTGTCCAGGGGCAGTTCAGTGATTCCGCTAAAAAAGAAGGGGAAGAAACCTTGCGGGAGATCCAGCATGTTGCTGCCGATTATTTAGGTGGAATGTTGACGGTTATGCTGGTACTAGGGGTACTCAACAGCGCCGGACTTTACTTTATCGGTATCAAATACGCCTTGGTCTGGGGCTTTCTGGGGGCTTTATTGGCCGTCGTCCCCTACATCGGGACTACCGTGGGGGGGCTACTTCCGTTTATGTACGCCGTCGCAACGACGAGTACCGTTTGGCAGCCAACTGCCGTGGTTGTCCTCTACGCCATTGTCCAGTTTGTGGAAGGTAACTTCATCACCCCCAAGATCGTAGGAAACAGCGTTAAGATCAATGCCCTCGCAGCCGTGCTCTCCATCATTCTGGGGGCCTTGATCTGGGGGGTGCCGGGTGTCATCCTTGCAATTCCATTATTGGCCATGCTCAGGATCATTCTGGACCACATTACTTCCTTTAAACCAGTAGCCCTACTGCTCAGCGACGATCTGTATGCTGAGTCCGCTATGTACCTCAACGAATACAACCATCCGCGATACCGACTGAGTAGTTTCTTGATGAAAAGAAAACTTGCTGCTGTCGTTCTTTCAAAGGACCCCGCTCCACCAGCGGATGAAGTAAGCAACGCCGATGCCCAGGTAGTTGCCGATCCCGAAACCAAGTAGAGAAACGGCAATCCCTGCAGCTATTAGGCGCTTATTTTTTAGCGCAGCAGCTACCTGCACGACAAAAATCGGACCGTAAAAACCAGCCACGTAACTCAAGATCACGGTGTCCCGGTCGATGTTGAACAGTTTGCACAGTAGCAAATGCAGCAGCGTAGTAGAAATTAAAGCGAGGGCTGAAAAGTAAAGTAAGTCCATGCCGTCAGCTGCAAGGGCACGAAAATCTGCCATGAGGCCAAGGGCAACACAGAAGGCAAGAATGAAGTACTCTCCCAGCGGATAGCTGTTGCCGATACGGGCTGGAACCTTGGATATGGAAACCAGTAAAGAAAAGGTGGTAAGCGTTAGAATCAACGCCGTCAGATTGCTGAGCCCGCCGGTAAAAAGGAAAACGATGCCGACACTTGCCGCCGTAACGACCAAGCCGATACCGAGTTGAGGTAGTTGTTTGAGAAACGGCACTTGGTCCGTCAGGGAAGACGTTAGCTCAGTATCTTTTTTTTCCGTTGGCGGAAAAAAGTACCCGTAGACGGTGGGCAGAAAAGTGACGAGGCCAAGGAGGTAACTCCCGCCCAGCAAAACATCAGCCGCCTGGACCAATACCAGGTACTCAGAAGGGGCTTCGAGCGCCAGGCCGATGGCCTGAACGTTGGGCGTGCCACCTGTGTACAAGCCGACCAACATACCACCAACTTTCCAAGCCTCGGGCATTGTCCCACTCATGTAATAGCCCACCAGGGCAGTACAAAACAAGCCGGCAATGCAACATAAGCCGAAGGCCAGGAGCATCCGGCTGGCATACTGTAGGCTTTCTTTTATTCGGACAGCAAAAAGAAGGAGGGGGAGTCCGATAAGCATACTTGCTCCGGCAACGGCCTCCATGGCTCCGGTGTCAATATCCCACAAACGCAGGTTACTCACCAGAATACCAACCAGGTAACAGGCGATGATTGAACTGAGCCACGAAGGGAAAATACCCGATCGTTCCCCGTATCGGGCAAAAAAGGGGAACCCTATACATAAAGCCAGGCTCAGAATAAGGGCTACTGACATTAGTACCGCAGCTTGAGCACACGGGGCTTACCGAGGCGGGGAAGCGTTACTATATAAAGGTTGGTATAGTCTAACTCACTGAATCTAGGGTGCTCGTTAGTTTCGGTCAGGTAATTGGCCATAGCTGGCGTTGTGTTGCTGTGGCCTACAACGAGTACGGTTTTTCCTTTGTAAAGCCTTTTCAGGTTTTTGGAAAATTCCTGCAATTCTGCCGCAGAGTAGGGAATAATATTCAGGTTCTTCTCCGTTGCCGTAGGTGCAGCGGTTTGCTGGGTGCGCTTTGTATTCGTACTGTAGACCGCGTCCAGCGAGGTGTTTTTCATGATCTCTTTCAGGCGTTCAGCCCTTTCGATACCCTTTTTGATTAAGATCGGATCTCGGCCGTAATCCTTTTCTGCGTGGCGGACCAGGATGAAGGTGGATACGTCGTCCTGGCTGTATTTTTCCTCCGCAGTCTTTTTGCCAGTAGTGCAAGAAGTAAGGAAAAGGCCGGTAAATAATAGAAGGAAGGAAAGTCTCATAATTAATCTCATAGTCCCGCAAATGTAATTAACAATGGATAGACCTCAACGAGGCATTAGCTTTGCTCCCATGATCGACCTAAGCAACCTTACCCACATTGCCTTTGATGCTGACGACACCCTGTGGGCGCATGAAAACGTTTTCGTGGACGCCAAAACACGCTGCCTGAAACTTTTGCAGCCTTATCTGAAGCCGGGCCAAAATCTTGAAGAAGAACTGTACCGGTTTGAGCGGAAAAACCTGAAGCTATTTGGTTACGGGGTGAAAGGGTTTACGCTGTCGATGATTGAAACGGCCATCGAGCTGTCGGATGGTAAAATCAGTGGTACTGAGATTCAACGCATCATTGACCTGTCCAAGGAGATGCTGGATCATCCGATTCACTTGCTGCCGCACGTACCGGAGGCCATCGCGGCGCTGCAATCTCACTTCACCTTACTGGTGATCACTAAGGGAGACCTATTCGATCAGGAAAATAAAATTGCCCGCAGTGGGCTGGGGGAGGAGTTTGACATCATTGAGATCGTCTCCGAAAAAGATGAAGCAACCTATCGGAGTCTGCTGCAACGGCACGCCATCGACCCCGCACATTTTTTGATGCTGGGCAACAGCTTGCGGAGCGACGTGCTGCCCATCATCAATATTGGTGGGCGGGCGCTGCACCTGCCTTTTGAGTTTACCTGGCACCATGAGGCGGTGACGGAAACGGCGGAGGAATACTGGCAGCCGGAGAGTTTGGAGGTGGCGGTAAAGGCAATTTTGGCTGCATGTTAGTAACTTCAGGGCGCGGCCGCAGGTGCAGTAGAAGGTTTAAGGTGCGTAAGAACGCCAAGGACATGACCGCAGAGGAAATCAGCGATTTCGTAAACGCTGTACTTACTTTGAAGGCATCACCTTCGCCATACAGTGATACGCTTTCTTACTACGATACCTTCGTTCGTTTTCATCATATGACATGGCTCCGTGGGACTGCTCCGACGGCTCGATGGCGAACACTTCCTTCAGGTTTTGCCCGGAAGGTTTTCTGGACGGGGACTGCGGTGGGGAGCAGGAAATCCACAACATTGGGCACGATTGGATCGCGGGCTTCTTTGAAATACCGGTTGCAAACGTCGAAATGGTACCGGTATCGGCGCTTAATCCCTTTTGTGGGGCCACTACCCTTGATACCGTACCGAACAACGTCCGGGTAAGTTCAATGGAACCACTGGATGTGTCGCCCAACGATCCGGCTTTCTTCCTATACCACTGTAATGTAGACCGCCTGTGGGCGCAGTGGCAGGATACGCCAGGAAATGCTGATAGCTACGCACCGGTTTCTGGCCAGGCCGATGGCTATAATTTGAATGACAATATGTTCCCCTATGACATTCCGGATTACCAGTCGGTACCAGCCATGACTGCCCAGGGGAATACGCCTGCAAGTATGCTGGATTATCGGGCTTTGGGGTATAAATATGAATAGGGTAACCTGAGCTGTTAAGGAGGAGCGTCGTTTTTTGACCCTCTTCCTGATTTACGCGCTCTTGTTGCAAGGGGTGTAGTTGTTGCCGGGGGGCAATGACTGCACCCCTTGCTGTTTTGTGGCACTCACCTTGGCATTCACGTTCTGTGGCTATGTTTTTTAGGGCGCGGCCGCAGGTGCGGGGGAAGGGATAAAAGGAGCAAGGGGGGGGAGCCCTGCCGCTTCTAACTTTCCATGCACCTGCGCGCCGCCGCCCAAATGCAAGCGGAAAAGACTTACCTTGCGGCCTCGGATATCGAGCTTGAATCGCCTGATATTCCCCATCATAACTACGCTTGTAGTCGTTTGTAAACGCATAAAAACGTTTATAAACGTATAAATGACGACTAACCGCAACTCGATACTCGTACTTGCGGCCATGACGAAAATGACCACGGACCTAATGGCCACCAATCCCGAACTTGAACTCGCCTATCGCTACATCAGCCAAACCAATCGTCACCTTTTCCTGACGGGGAAGGCCGGCACCGGTAAAACCACCTTTCTGCACCGGGTGAAGGCGGAAATCCCCAAGCGGATGGCCGTTGTCGCACCTACCGGTGTGGCGGCCATCAATGCAAAGGGCGTGACCATCCACAGTCTTTTTCAGCTGCCATTCGGCACCCTCATGCCCGAGCGGATGAAGCAGGAGCTGCGCACCCGCAGGTTTAGTGATAAGAAGAAAAACCTGATCCGTAGTCTGGACCTGTTGATCATCGATGAGATCAGTATGGTTCGTGCCGATATGCTCGACGCGATTGATGCAGTACTGCGGCACGTAAGGCGTAAAGAGGAGCCTTTCGGCGGCGTGCAGCTACTGATGATCGGAGACCTCCACCAGCTTCCACCAGTAGTCAAAGACAGCGACTGGCGGGAGATGCGCGAACTGTACAAAACCAGTTATTTCTTTGCCAGTCAGGCCCTGCGGGAGGCCCGGTCGCAAGTCATCCAGCTGAAGCACATTTACCGACAAAGCGATGAGGTGTTCATCGGTCTGCTCAATAAAGTCCGTAATAACCAGATGGACCAGCAGGTCTTCGATACCCTGAACTCCCGGTACCGTGCGGATTTCCGACCTACGGACGATGAGGGCTACATCACCCTGTCTTCTCACAACCATACTTCCCGGAAGATTAACAAGGAAAAACTGGATCAACTGGCCGGGAAAGCCTATAAATTCAAGGCGAAGGTGACCGAAACATTCCCTGAATCGATGTTCCCCAATGAGGAGGAACTGACCTTCAAGATCGGCGCACAGGTAATGTTCAACAAGAACGATTCCGGTGAAGTACGGGAGTACTTTAATGGAAAAATTGGCCGAATTACGGCAATAAGTGGCCCCGAGATCACGGTCAGCTGCCCAGATGGTGCCAGAATTTCGGTGACTCCGGTAGAATGGGAGAACCGTCGTTATACCCTTGGGAAGAACAAAGAAATCGAGGAAGACATCATCGGTACCTACGAGCAGCACCCGCTGAAACTCGCCTGGTCCATCACCATTCATAAAAGCCAGGGACTCACCTTCGATAAGGTGATCATTGATGCCGGATCCGCCTTCGCTCATGGGCAGGTGTACGTGGCCCTCAGTCGTTGCAGAACTTTTGAAGGCATCGTTCTGCGGACTAAAATCGGTACCGACAGTGTAAAAACAGATACCGTAGTCCGGAGCTACTCCGAAAAGGCGGAAGAAAACCAACCAACGGAGGAAAACCTGCGGGACGACCAACGGGCCTACGAGATCAAGTGCCTCAACGAGCTTTTTACCTTCAAGGAGGTGGACTATGCCGCCAGACAATTACAACGCGCGCTTTTCGAGCACGAGCGCGCCATCCAGGGTGACGCGCACGGCGAATACTATAAACTGCATGAAACGCTTAAAGGCAAAGCGATCAAGGTTGGTAACGGGTTCCTCGGGCACATCGTGAACTACGGCAAAGCGGAAGCATTGCCCTCTGAAAATGAGGAGCTTGGTGAACGGCTGACTAAAGCGGGGCAATATTTTGCTAAATACCTGGGGGACGAGATCCTGCCGGAACTCGCCATGTTTGGCGTAATGACCGATAATCAGACGGTAAAGAGTGCGGTTGATGACCGAATAGAGACCTTGGTTAAGCTGCTATTTGGCAAGTTAGTTGGCTTCAAAACACTCGAGAACGGCTACGATCCGGCTGCTTACATTACTGCTCGGACCAACGCTGAACTTGACTTCAAGAAAAAGCAAGGCTCCCCGGCGGCGAAGAAAGTAAAAACGATTTTACCCAAGGACCTGGCGCACCCCGAGCTCTACCTGAAACTTACCGAATGGCGCGCTGCGCTCGCCCTGGAAACCAATAAACCGGCCTACACCATCGCCCATAACCAGACCCTCCTGGACATCGCCGCGCTGTTGCCGACCACCAAGCCGGGCCTGCTGCGCGTAAAAGGCTTCGGCCCGAAATCCTTCGATAACCACGGCGCTGCAATCGTAGGCATCGTGGAAGAGTACCTCGGCGATAAACAAGTGGAACAGACCGACCTGTGGTCGGCAGTCAAAGCAGACACCCGACAGGTGTCATTGGATTTGCACCGGGAAGGTAAATCCAATGAGGAGATCGCCGAACTGCGGGAGTTGAAACCTTCCACCATCGAAACACATCTTGCTCATTGGGTGAAGGCGGGGGAGCTAAAAGTGGAGGACGTTGTCCCGCAGGAAACGATTGATATAGTCCTGCCTTATTTCAAGGAGAATACTGACGCGGAGTTGAAGGACGCCGTGAATCACTTTGATGGGAAGTATTCTTATGGGGTGGTTCGGTTGGTGAAGGGGATGGTTTGATCCGTAATTGCGATGACTTGTTCTGAGTAGGGTAGGGGGCGGCTAAAGAGAGTTGCAGTATGGTGGAAAAGATTACCCAGAATTTCCTAGGCGGCGGCAGCGGTACGGAGATGTCCGAAATCGGCAACAGCTCACCAATGAGTACCAGCAGGAACACCATCATTACGATCAGACCTTGTTTGAAGGAATACCTTAGTATTGCCGTTGAAACCCTCAATCATTTCAAATTCAGCGTAAATCTTAATTCCTGCCCTATTTTTTTTTTTCGATCTTCTCTATGAAGGAATCATAAGTTGGCCCAGTGAAACTTCGCTTTTTTTCGAGTTATTAATTCACTTGAAATAATAACCTTTCTACTATCAGCAGAAATAACGTTGCCTCTTATCGTTACTTTAGAAGGTGGATGTTTTTCTACTATTCCTTGATGCGAAAAGGTTCTGACATATCCTTCACTGTTGACTGATTGCGAGTGATAAACTTTGATTTTGGAAGTGCCCGGTTGAATCCAAAGGCTAACCTTGTCTCCGGCTTTCAATGGATAGTCTGTTAGCGTTTTTCGCCACCGTTCAAATGATACATTACCAATGAATAGTAATCATCTGAATATTCTCCGTCGCCATATTGGTCAATCTGGCTCCTTAAGAAACGCCGTATAAATAACTTACGGCTTTTGACCGCCTTATTTTGCCCTCACTGCATCTAAAAATAATTTCCGTAATGAGGCTATGCAAAGGATTTTTAAGCGCGGTGAGAACAAAAGCGTCAGGTCAAAAACCAGTAAGTTATTTATACGGCGTCCCTATGCCTTTTCCAGAAATAACCCATGTTTTGCCTATGAATTGTGTCCATCCAGAGTATTTCTCAATTTCTTCCTTTTCAATTAGACCTTTATTCTTCATGTCGAGATAAACGCCTTCACTGGTGTCATCGTGCACGCAGCTATAATACATCTGTGCTTTTACAGACATTGAGAACGTCAGAGCAATTATAAAAAGGAATACTTTCACGAATTAAAAATTTAGGTTTAGGGTGTTCAGTCTGATAAGTTTTCCACTCACCGCTTTCTAGCCCTCAGAATACGCCAAGCCAGTAGTTAAAACGATGCATTTACGTACCCTCCCGT
>JBLHRW010000156.1:0-10285 GCA_047626445.1 Neolewinella sp. | reverse complement strand
TAACGGAGAGGACCCTTATTTTTTAACGACGCGGAGCGTCGTCAAGTTAATCCTTGGGTTCGTTACCCCGGACTTCGTCCAGGGTAACTATTGTGTATTCGCTACGCGAAATCAAGGCAACCTGAATATTTATGAACTCGACCACTAGCTTTTTAACGAAGCCAGCGACCAAAAGACGCCGAGCAAGAATGATAGTTTATTCTTTTCCCGTCCCTTAAAGAATCTATTCGGTCTTTCCGAAACGGAATTGAGTCCTCAGGACCTGAAGAATGGAACGATTGTAGACGTTCGGACGGCTGCGGAATTTAGGGGTGGGCACGTAACGACCAGTATCAATATTTCCCTTCAGGAACTGGATCGGTCATTACTGAAATTACGCCAAGGTAAATCCCCAATCCTTACTTGTCTTTCGACAAGTCCAATACGTACCATTCAACGGCCTCCACGTCGATGTTGGCGCGCCGGCCTACGTCCTCCGGGGCGTAATTCTTCGCCAGGTAGTTCAGTATGATCGGCTCGTTAGCGCCGAGGTCCCATAGCCCTTGGCTAGCCTGCATCCAGCGAATCATCTCCGTCCACCCTGCGCGGGTTGCTCGGTTCTGGGTAACCAGCTTGGCAGAATGGCAGGCGGTACAGGTCCCCCGAACAATCTCAAACCCTTCGGCAAAGATGAGCCCGGAAGCGACGTGAATACCGTTTTTGACCTCCTCTTCGTCTACTTTATTACCTTCCCCGTTTTCGGGGCGATAGGCAGATTGTTCCATCGGGACTGGTTGGTTTTGGAAGGACTTCGTCACATTTTCTCCAAACAAGAGGTAGAGCAGGACCAGGGCGAAGATCATCAGCGCAAAATTAAGTAGCCCTAATAAGGGGGGGAGTACATCTATTCGGTTGCTCATGATCAGGATACTTTTACGGCAATGCGATGACAGGCATTATTGAGGTAGCCACGGGGGTTCCACCCGGGCAGTAACATCGGTTGGGTAGCCCCTTCCACATCCGTGGCGCGGACCCATACTTCAAAGTACCCCGTCTCCGGAAAGGACACGGTGGCAGAGAAGGCTTGCCAGCTGTAGCGGTTCTTAGATACATCAAGCGTACAGGGAGACCAGCTGGAACCAAAATCAATGGACCATTCAACGGTCTTGATGCTCTTCGCAGAGGTCCAGGCTTTTCCTCGGATAGGAAGGCTTGCTGCTTGCATTATCGTAGCACCGGTTTTCGGAAAAGTGATCAGGGACTTGATGGGCATCTTCTCAATGATGCACATTTCATCGTCGGGTACCTTTGTTCCCGGAGCCACAGGTTTGCAGGGGACGCGGTAAGACTGACCCGTCATCTTCGGGCCGTCGTGTACCTGATTCCGGACAACTATTTTGGACAGCCACTTGCCCGAACAAGACGCGGGGAAGCCGCCGAAGACCAACCGCAGGGGGAAGCCGTTGAGTACCGGAATATCCTGACCGTTCATCGACCAGGCAATGAGGCTTTCGTTTTCCATGGCCTTCGTGACCGGAACGCCGCGGGAAATGACAACTTTGCCTTCTTTTCCGGAAAGGTGGGTATCCTTACCGTAGTAAGCTACGTATACCGCACTGCTTTTTACGCCAACGTCTTTGAGTACGTCCTTTAACCTTACTCCGGTCCACGCAGCACAGCCGATGGCACCGGTAGACCACTGGTTCCCCTTCGCCGGCGGGTTAAACTCCTTGCGGCCGTTCCCGCCACACTCGAGGGTAAGGTCATAAGTAACATTTTCGAATTTCGCCTTTAGCTCCGCCAGCGTATAGCTTTTCTTTTGGTTGGCTGATTCTCCTTCAACGGTCAGGGTCCAGTTGCTGACGTCCACGTTTTTTGGCGGAATGCCATTGTTGCGGACAAAAAAGAGATCGTTCGGCGTCAGCGCATCATCCAGCAAATGGGGTGGCGTTTCGGCGTTGATCGGCTTATCGTTGAGCACGACCAACCCGGCCCGTTTGCCGGGAAGGGTGAAGGGCAGGTCAGATTGGGCCAAACCGGCAGGAATCATGCCGGCAGGGAAGTTGTTGGCGAAGACTATGTTGGAGCCTAGGGCCAGCGATAAAGCAGTAAGCGCGCCTTTTTGTATGAATCCGCGTCGGGTTACGGGATCGCTGGTACGGCCCCACAGCGCTTTGTCGGCTTCAATTGGATCCTTTTCGTATAACTCGTGGAGGCCGATCACTTTTTTGTCTGGCATGTTCTTTACTCTTGTAGGCTTGTTGGGACGGTTAAGTTTATCCTATTTGTTGGTTTTGGGAGTAACGCAGTTATTCCTTCTGATCATCCTTAAACCCGTAGGTTGCCTGACCGGCAAAACCATGGGGGAACTCCTCGACACCGGGGAAACCGAGCCTGATGTCCTGTCCATCGTGAGGAATATAAGCTGTTTTGAACAGGTAGTCCCAAATTGCCAGGGTCAGGCCGAAATTAACGCCAAAGCGGCGGTTTTTAGGTAACTCGTAGGAGTGGTGCCAAATGTGCATCTCCGGGCTGTTGAACAGGTATTTCATCAGCTTACTCAGTAGCAGACCACCTGCGGCAGCGAAGCCGATGACAATACCGATCTTGGCCAGTAGGCTGGGGGAGTCGAACAGGGTGATGTCTAATAAACCATTTGCGGCGACGGTGCCCAGCAGGGCGCCGAGGATACCCCCGGTCACGTAGCCCTTAATACTGATATTGGAATGATTGTAGTGCCCCCAGGCGAGAGTGAAGAGGTGGATGATGAAGAAATCATACAACCCGATGCCCAGCAGCGCCAAAGGAATGTATTCCAAGGTCCGGTAAATTATATTCTCCATCCAGTGGTAGCGCAGGTGGGCGGCGAAGCCCATTTCTTCTACCGAATGGTGGACCTTGTGAAACTTCCACAGCGTATCCGAACGATGCAGCAACCGGTGGATCCACCACTGTACGAAATCCCGGACCAGAAAACCGATCAGGAGGACAGCCCACATGGGAAAGCTGTTCATTGGATTGACGGCCTGGAGATTAAAGCCTCCGGTGACCCCGCCGATACCATCGTTGAAGAGGTTAACAACCACGTTGGAGGCGGCACTATAGATGATCAGTGAAAAGAGGAAGAAGTTGAAGAACATGTAAAAGACGTCCAGCCAGAAATCTTTACGGAAAACCGGCTGCTTCTTACGCCAGGGGATCACAACTTCGAGGACAAAGAAGAAGAGTGACACGACAATCAGCCAATAGAAATAGTTGTTCCAGGACGGATGGGTAATCTCGTGGTACAAATAGTTGGCGTAGCCCGAATAGCCTTCTTTAAATGCATTCCAATACTTATCCATGGTGTGATCGTTTACTTGCGGGTAATCTATTAAAAATTTTCGTTCTGAAGGTGGGCCATCACTGTACTAGTACAGTATAAAATAAGTTTATATGCATTCAGGTTGCCTTGATTTCGCGTAGCGAATACACATTAGTTACCCTGGACGAAGTCCGGGGTAACGAACCCAAAGATTAACTTGACGACGCTCCGCGTCGTTAAAAAATAAGGGTCCTCTCCGTTACCTGGGACTGCGTCGTTCCTCCTTGTCCCAGGCAACTCAAGTGCAGTCGCTACGCGACAAGTAAAAAGCAGCGAAAACTTAAATTACACTGTACTAGGAGCCATCATAATTTTTGACAACTGGATACCTCAATATAACCATCACCCGAGATTATACCAGCATGAGGAAAACCGTTCCCATGCTAGCTTCTCTCTTCCTGTTCACTTCCTGTGGTACCGACGCTGCCTCGGGCTATATTCCACGCTCGTGGGCATCGATTCTCTACCTTTTCTGACCCGATTAACACTACTGCCATATTTATGGCCTATTTTTGGAAGAAAGAAACAACTCTGGCCGGACTTAAACAGTCTTATTAATAACAATAACCGGGTAAATTCTCCAGCTTATGAACACTAAAGCTACGCTGTCTCGATATGCTACTCTTGGCATTCCTCTAGCTTTACTTTTTACCCTGGTGCTGTTGATGCAATTGCCGCTATTCCACGGTGACGATATCTTGAATCTGGCGTTAACGGCTGACTTATTGCTTACGGTGCCAGTGGTCTACCTGCTGTTAATTCGAAAAACTGCCATTCCTAATACCACCGTAGTACCGGTTATGGTACTTGGTCTTCTTTTGGGACTGTATTTCATGCCCGAGGGCAGCCAGGTATATCTGCAACTGTTCAAAAAATGGGCGTTGCCGGTTATTGAAATCTCCGTCCTGGCTTTTGTCGTTTTCAAGGTCCGGGCCGCCGTTATCCACCACAAAAGGGAGCATGGGCAGGCCCTCGATTTCTTTACTGCGGTAAAAAGCACCGCACTGGATGTCTTACCGCAGCGATTAGCTGTTCCGTTCGCAACGGAGATCGCGGTCTTTTACTATGGCTTCTTCGCCTGGAAATCCAGGGACCTAAAGGACCACGAATTCTCCTACCACAAAAAGAGTGGTACGCCGGCCACCTTCGGCGCCTTTATTTTTATGATCGGCGTGGAAACTGCCGCCTTACACCTTCTCCTGGCGGAATGGAATGCGCTGGCGGCCTGGGTACTGACCGGGCTGAGCATTTACACCGCCGTTCAGCTCTTCGGTTTCGGGAAATCGCTTTCAAGAAGGCCGGTTTATATTCAGGATGGAAAACTACATCTACGTTATGGCATCCTTAGCGAAGTCGAGGTACCCCTGACGGATATTGCGGCAGTGGCATTATCCCGTAAGCCTTTGGCAAAAGACCAACTAGCGCAAAAGTTGTCCCCTCTGGGGGATTTCGAATCTCACAACGTGGTCCTTACCCTAAACCAGCCTTGCACCCTGACGGGGCTCTACGGTAGGAAGAAGGAGTTCCAGACCCTTGGCCTCCACCTGGACCAGCCGAAAGCTTTTAAGGCTTTTCTGGAGGGCGCCAGGTTGGAAGAGCAATAACGTTTAGGTGTCAGAGTACACTGCACTAGCACACACTACCCCCGCCGCTGCCCCGAATACTCCATAGTATCTCCCTTACCAAAGCCATAACTAAAGCCCAGGGTAATGAAACGCCCACGTAACCGCCGGTTATACTGGTAGACCCCCACCTGGTCGATGACACGCTCCTGTATCCGGGAAGCGAAGAGGTCACGGACGCTAAAACTCACCGCTCCTTTGCCTTTAAATAACTTTTTTCGCAGGCCCAGGTCGGCAAATAGCTGATCGCTCACCTCGCTTTGCACCGTCAGGAAGGCAGACTGGTACTGCCCGGTTACTTCGAAGTCGAAATCGAGCGGCAGGTTGAACTTGGTGGTGAGTTTGCCGCTGTATTGGTCGGCCGAAAAGTCGAAGGAAGTACCTTCAAGTTCTCCTTCGCGGGAGAAGAAGTTGTAGTTCAGGTCGCCGGTGATGGTCATGAATTTGGCGGGGATGGTCTTGAAATTTAATTCGAGGCCAGTGGTTTGGTTAATGCCAATGTTTTGTGGGATGGTGATACTCACATTATCCTGAAAAGTCGTGATGCGCTCTACCACGTCTGTGGTGTAACGACGGTAAACGCCGAAATTGAGGGAGGTCTCGCCCAAAATGAAAATGCTCGTCACCTCGTAGGAGTCCGTAAATTCCGGCTGGAGGTTAGGGTTGCCAGCGCGAATGTTGAAGTTGTTGCGCGGGTTGAAGAATGGGTTAAGGTCCCACAGCCGAGGCCTGAAAATCCGGCGGGAGTAGCTGGCCTGTACCGAAATGGCGTCGGAGATTTTGTAGGAGGAGGCGGCACTGGGAAAGAGGTTGACGTATGTTTGATCGTTGGCCTCGTTGGTCGTTTCCAGCAAGGTTTCCAGGTCTGTGTTTTCTACGCGAAGGCCGATTTTGATGCCCCAGTTGGCGAATTGGTAGGCACCGGTACCGTAGAAGGCGAGTACCTTCTGGTTCCAGTTGAAGACGTTGGTGAGCTCGGGGTCGACGATGAAAGCAGTGCCGTCGAAGTTACTGACCGAAAAGTCGTTGTTCACGTCGCTGGTCACGTACTGCGCGCCGGTTTCGACGGTCAGTTTTTCGTCGATGGGCCGGGTGTAGTCCACCTTGAAGGTGTTCTCCTCCTGACCGAAGTTGGTGCGCGTTTGCTGGCGGCCGTCGCGGTCGAGGCCGGAGAGGGTAGTGTTGGTAAATTCCGAAGACTGGTCTTTGGAGAACAGGGTGCCGAGGGCGCTGAAGATCAGGTCGTGGTCTTTATGGTCCTCAAAATCACGCTTGTACTGCAGCTCAAACTGGTATTTGGGGTTGGTGGCCTCAGTTACCTCCTCGCGTTCCCAGGTGGAGAGGACCTCATCGGCGGCGTCGGTAAGGGTGAAGTCGTTGCGGGAGGGCTGGTCTTCGATCTCGTAGGAGAAATTGCCGGAAAGCGTGATGACGTTGCGCTCATTGATCAGGTAGTCAGTGCCAAGCACGGCGTTGTAGTACACCTCGTTGCGGAACTCCGTCCCCGCACTGGATACCGTGTTGCCACTCACTTTATCCTGGTTGATCGCCCGCTCCTCGTTGGGCAGCTCCCGGTAACCGACGCCGAGCTGGCTGAAGAGGTTGAACTTGTCGGTTCGGCGGTTCAGGCTCAGGCCCACGCTGTGGTTGTCGGGCGTACCGGTGTTGACCGAGATGGCGCCGTTGAGGCCTTTGCGCTCCTCCTTTTTTAGGATGATGTTGATGATGCCGGCCGTTCCTTCAGCGTCGTATTTGGCCGAAGGATTGGTGATCACCTCCACGCTCTCGATCATGTCGGCCGTAATGGTGCCCAGTAGATTTCCCTGCTCGCTGGCGATGACGGAGGGTTTGCCGTTCACCAGGATCTGCACGCCGCCGCTGCCTCGGAGCTGGATTTGACCCTCGATGGTGACGTTAACGGAGGGCACATTATTGAGCACTTCCAGGGCGCTGGCGCCGGTGCTGCTCAGGTCTTTACCTACGTTGAACACCCGTTTGTCCAGCTTGAATTCCGTCTGCGATTTTTCGGCGCGGACCGTCACTTCCTCCAGGGTCTGGCCCTGGGAAGCGAGCTCGATCAGGCCAAGGTCGACCTGCCCCTCGGTGAAGATGATGTCTTTCACCTGCCGGGTTTCAAAGCCAATGAAACTCAGGTCGAGATACACGTCCGTTGTGGCGGTTTCCAAGCTGAATTTTCCGCCCAGATCGGTGGTCGTTCCGCCGATGCCTTTGCCGGTCGAAACACTGGAGACGAGCACGGTGGCAAATTCGATGGGTTGGCCACTACTTTTATCGACCACGCGGCCAATAATGGTGTTTTGGGCGCGGCCGCAGGTGCACAGGACGGCGATGAAAAGCAGGGTAAGAAGACAACGTTGTTTCATGGGGCGATAGTTACTTGCGGTAAAAGTAGAATTACCCCAATTAAGTTCAACCACTGATCTACCATTTGGCGCTTTAGCTCGACGATTGGGGATAATGTAGCCAGAGAACTGATTGGCAGAATTGGAAGTTAGCGGGGCTATGGCTGATCGGTCAAAGACCCTCGGAATTCGTTACAAACGATCGCCCTGTCCTTGCTTCTTTAAACGAATTAATGCACCTGCGGCCGCGCCCTTATCCCACTACCCCTAAACGTAGGGTGTTCGGTTTAATGCAATTTCCCTGCTCCGTTTTTTGGTCAGCATAAAAGTGTGCCCACACTTCGTAACCTTAGAGTTCGACCAAAAAAATAACTCATGTAGGCACGCCTCCAAGATAAGTTACTCCAGGTAAAAAAAACGAGTAAAACACGAACACGTCGGAATAAGAATGTGCGAACGAGACTTTGCCGTGCTCAGGCAAGAACTACTGCCCAGGAAGCTGAAATTGCCGGATTGCGCGCTCGTTTGGCTCCTGAGAAGGTTCCTTACCATACCTATCCGGCGCAGATGATGGCACTGGCCGTCTTCATGGTTGTCCAAGGAGGGGCTTCCTTGCGTTGCGCGGCAACCACAGTTGAATTTTTCTCCAACCTCATGGGCTGGACCTATCCAAAGCCCAGCCATACTACGGTTCGTGATTGTACACATGAGATGATGAACATTGTGAAGACACTCTTTAAAAACGACCGGGAACTGAGCCGTCTGAGTGCTCAGCTGGGTAGCTTACGGCAGCAGCTAAGTTTGGCTAAGTGGAGTGGTTTACTCCCTCCAACGCTGCGGGATAAAGATCGCTTTTTACGCATCTTCACTATCGTCAAGTGGGCCGGAACGAATGGATAGTTACTGGGATAAACTGCCCCGTGATGGACGAGCTAAGATCAGCTTCTATCGGCGAGCGGGAAGTGTCTTGCTCCGCTTACGTCAAGTTAAGGAGCTGGTCGTGATCGCTTCGGCCATCCTCAAAACTGCAGGACTGAGCGATCGTAGTCGCCAATTATGGCAGCAACGTTCGCGGTCCTACCTTGCGGAGCAAGAAATAATGAGCCGAAAGGCCGCAACGTTCATCAAGCGGATGGACGCTTACTTTGAGCAACACGCGGGCCTGTTTGATCGCTACTTCCGACTGCTGTGTTGTTCCGACATTATCGAAAGCACCTTCGGCCGCTACAAAAACAAGGGGGGCATGAAGGCCATTAGTGCCGATGTGCTCTCCATCAGTTTGTATAACCAATCTATCACGACCGGCTTCATCCAGCAGGCCATGAAAACGGTGAGCTGTCAGCAGGTGGTCGACTGGCAAAACGAAAACGTATGTCACAATCACTACGGAATACGAAAACGCATGGATGAGGAGCTAAAAAGCGACATGCGAGATGGTTAGCAAACCGAACACCCTATCTTTAGGCATTGAAGGTTCCTGGAATACTCTGTCAGCAAACCTCACCCCTCATATAGGCTGTGCGGTGACCCTGGTCCTTGAGGCTGACTTTAACTCTTCGAGTGAAGAAATGGCCATCGGCAATATTGTATTTACGCAAGGCTCTATCGTCCCCACAATGATGCCAATCGTCTGCCCCACAGTCGGTTCAGTAACCGCCAACACAGCGACAGTATGTACAAATGATCCATTCAATGTGACCGGAACTGGCTTAGCTAATACGGACAACAACGAACAAGACTTCGGCATCAGATTTGTTGCCTTTACCAGTATACCCGCTGATCCTTACCTCGGCGGCACCACTTTTGGAACTATACCGTTTGGTAGCCTTACGGGAGGTGGAACTACCGCTAGTTTTGACCCAACGGATGCTGCACCGGCAGGTGGTAATATTACCGTTACCTGCACCTTTACGAATGGGAACGGCTGTACGGACGCTGCTACCGATGACATTTTTGTCAACCCGATCTGTAACGAGCCCCCCGTAGCTATCTGCCAAACCGTAACCGTCAACGCTAACACCAACTGCGAAGCCACGGTTGCCGCTGAAGCCTTTGACGGGGGCTCCAGTGACCCGGACATGGACCTGCTAACGTTCCCCGTCAGCCCTGCCGGGCCTTATTCCCTTGGAACAACCAGTGTTGTGCTTACGGTAGAGGATGGTCTGGCTACGGATACTTGTCAGACCACGATTACCGTCAGCGACGTTGCGCCTCCGGCGGCAGTATGTCAGGATGTAACCATACTACTAGATAATGCGGGTAATGGAAGTATTACAGCAGCAGATGTAGACAATGGCAGTTTTGATAACTGCGATGCCAATCCAAGTTTGGCATTAAGCCAAACAACTTTTGATTGTAACCACCTTCTTATTCCGCCTAATGATTATCCACTGGATTTTAATGGCACCAATAGCTAGGTATTGAGCAATGCTAAGCTCAACCAGGATGATAATTTTACGATGGAGTGCTACGCACAGTATCGCACGCATGTTGATTATTACCAAACCATAATTGGATTTGGTGGAGATGTGGAAATTAAAGGCATCAATGGGCAAATTAGTTACGCCGTAAATAACGCACTGGGTTCTGTTACTTCACCTCAGCTTACAAATGGTCAATGGTACCATTTTGCCCTTGTAAGGGAGGCGGGTGTATGGCAATTTTATATCGATGGTGTAGCTGTCTTAACTCAACAACAACCGCCGTCACCTGCTGCGCTACACCACTACCGACCAGTGTGGTAACACGAGCATCGACGACTTCTTCTTCGTAGTAGTCGACCGGACAGCTCCGGTAGCTATCTGTGAAGATGGCCTGAACATCAGCCTTGCTTCTGCTGGTCCTAGCAACGGTTTCGCCGTGCTGACCCCCGCCAACATTGACAATGGTTCTTACGACGATTGTTCTGGTGTAAGCCTGAGCATTGCTCGCGTAACTACTGCTGACCTGCCAACCGG
>JBLHRW010000155.1:0-10292 GCA_047626445.1 Neolewinella sp. | reverse complement strand
GTCCTTCTCGGCGGACTGAGGACCTCGGAGCGTTAATTTCCCGGTTGATGCGAAGCGATCAATCTGAAAATTGACCTCCGAGCGTCCGCACTTGGTCTTTTAGCCCTTGATTCGCGTCCCTAATACTAAAGGTCTTTAAATAAAGAGAATCGTTCTGGAAATAAAGGCTGTCGATGCGGGGCAGGCTCCCGAGATCTGCAAGTGTTTTCCAGGTAATGGGGTCTCTGACCTTTACATTGGAGTAAGAGAAGTAATCACTACCCTCACGCACGAGCAGTAGTTGTCGGCCATTGTCGGGCAATTGAATCTTAGTAATCACCCCGGGTGCCGTATAGCCGGGAAGCCGCTCCAACGGGCTTGGCCGTAAGGTGATCCATAGTAACCAGGCGGCAAAAAGGACTGGGAGAATGAGGGCGGTATTCTTCATGATGACAAGTTAACCGACAATAGCGGGTACTATTACTTCCTTTCATCCATAAAGCTATGCCGTTCATAGATTAAACTTCCTAGCCTCCCCGCATTTGGTAGCTTTGCCCTTTGTAGTTAAAGACCACTTATGCACCAAGTTTACTTACTCCTTATTGCCTGCTTTTGCTCCTGCGGATTATCCGCACAGGGCAGTACTCCCTGGACCCTGGAAAAGGCCGTTAACCATGCACTAGAGAACAACCTCCAGGTTAAGCGATTGGACAATTTTGCCGAAATCGCCCGACTGAACCTTCAGCAAGCGCAGAACGGTCGTCTACCGACCGCCAGCGGGTCCTCTAACGTTGGTGCTCAGTTTGGTCGAACGATTGACCCGACGACCAACACATTCAACGCCCAGACAATCGGCTTCCAGGGCTACCAGCTCAACGCAGGGGTCACGCTGTACAACGGCGGCCTGATTAAGAGCAACCTCCGCCAGGCTGAATTCAACCTCGCGGCGGCCGAAATGGACGCTAAAGTAACCGGTAACAACATCGGTTTACAGGTGGCCAACAGCTACCTGACCATCGTTTTGCTGAAAGAACAGCTGACCAACTCCCAGGCACAGCTCCAATTGACCAACGATCAACTCAGTAATACGGACCGGTTGATAAATGCCGGCGCATTACCCGCCGCCCAACGTTTCGACCTGGTTGCGCAGAAAGCCGCCAACGAACGGGCCATTGTCGATCTGGAGAATCAGGTGCAAACGTCCATTCTAGGGCTGCGTATTCTGTTGGAAGTCGACTTCGACCAGGAGTTCAGCGTTTCTACGCCGGAGCTCAACCCAACCGAAGCCCAGCTTTTCGAGACATTTAAGGTCAACGAAATCTACACCGCTGCTCGCGGTGTTCAGCCTACCGTTTTGGCGGCAGAGCTGCGGCGGGATGCCGCAGAGACGGGTATCGAGATCGCCAAGGCCGGCATGCGGCCGACCGTCAACCTGTTCGGCAGTTTAAGTACCAATTTCTCTACTTTCGCAAGAGACTTCACTAATCCGGACTTTACGGATGTTGAAATTGTACAGGGCACATCCATCCCAGTGGTGATTAACGGGCTGGATGCTACATTGGCACAATTCGGCCCCAACCGTTCGCCCACCTTCTCCAAACTCGGCTACTTCGACCAGCTCAACCAGAACTTCGGTCAGTCATTGGGCATGGCGCTGAACGTCCCCATCTACAGCCAGGGCCGCAACAAGCTCAACGTCCAGCGCGCTAAGGTGCAGCAACTAAACGCTGTACTTGACATCGAACAGGCCGATAACCAGCTGCGCAACGACGTGGAGCTGGCCCTGAACAATCTGCGTGGTGCACGACAAAGCTACCGCGCCGCCGAGGCGAGCGAGGAAGCGGCTCAGGCTGCTTACGATAATGCCCAGCGGCGCTTCCGCGCCGGCGCAGCCAACAGCCTTGACCTGGTAACGGCCACCAATCGGCTGGAACAAGCACAAACGGAATTCACCCGCAGTAAATACCAACTTATCTTCAACCGTCAAGTAATCAAATTCTACCTCGGCCAGGGCTTCTCGCTCAACTAACCAAATAACTCGATAACCTCGACACCACCGATAACTCGGCAATTCGACACTCCGATAACTTGACTTCAATCAACCTCTAGCTATTTCTCACTATGGCACGTAAAATAATTCTCTTAATCTTTGCCCTGATCGCCATCGGTGCAATTGCCGCTGTAGCCTTCAGCGGGCGTAAAGAAGCAGGAACCAAGGTGTTTACCACTGAGGCTAAAGCCCGTACCATTCAGGAACTCGTTTCTGCCAGTGGTAAGATCTTCCCGCAGACGGAAGTCAAGATCAGCTCCGATGTTTCCGGGGAGGTCGTTAACCTCTACGTGGAGGAAGGTGACAGCGTGGTGCCGAACCAACTCCTGGCTAAAATCGATGCTGATGCATTTCAGAGTCAGGTCGCCCGTGGAGTTGCCGGTGTGAACACCAGTAAAGCCCAGCTGGCCAACGCCAGAGCGCAGGTCAACAGCCAGGAAGCCCAGCAGACCCAAATCGAGGCACAACTTGAAAATGCCCGCGAGGTCTACGAACGCAATAAAGGGCTTGCCGCCGACGGGGTGGTCAGCCAGGCAGATCTCGAACTGAGCCAGACTTCGCTCCGTGGCCTCGAAGCCAACCTAAAAGCAGCGGAAAGTAACATCAAAGGTGCCCAGGAGAGCGCTCGTGCCGCCCAGTTCGGCGTCGAGTCTTCTCAGGCAACACTGAGCGAACTACGGACCAGCTTGCGGCGTACCACTATTTACGCGCCGATGGGCGGCGTGGTTTCACTACTCAATGTAGAACAAGGCGAACGCGTAGTCGGTACCATCCAGATGACCGGTACCGAACTGATGCGGATAGCCGACCTCAATGCGATGGAAGTCCGGGTAGAAGTCAGTGAAAACGACGTCCCTTCCGTGAAAATTGGAGACATAGCCGAAGTGGAAGTCGATGCCTACCTCAACCGGATCTTTAAAGGCCGCGTTACCCAAATCGCCAACTCTAGCACCACGGCCGGAACGGCTGCAGATAATGTACTCAACAGCGATCAGGTGACCAACTTCGAAGTACGGATCAGCATCGATCAGGCCAGCTACGCAGACTTGGTGGCGCAGGGAAATACTTATCCCTTCCGCCCGGGCATGTCGGCAAGTGTTGACATCCTGACCAAAACAGCCGATGGGATCATCAGTGTACCGATCGAATCGGTGACGACGCGGGAAAAGAAGTCCGATGATGAAGACATGGTCGGTACCGATAACATCGAGGAAGTCGTCTTCGTCGTCTCCGGTGATACTATTATCCAGACTACCGTGACCACCGGCGTACAAGACGCCAACGTGATCGAGGTCAGAACCGGCCTTGCCTCCGGAGATAAGGTAGTTGCTGGCCCATACACCGCACTGAGTCGTAATCTGAAAGGAGGAGACAAGGTCATCGTGAAGGAGAAGGATACCTTCTACGACGATGATAATAACTAGCGTCAGGTTTCAAGTTGCAGGTTGCAGGTTTAGTACCAATTGAAAGTCTAAAACCTGTATAGCTTGGAAAAATATGTATTCGGTGGCAGTGTCAGTAATCCTGGCGCTGCCACTGTTTTTTTGCAACCCGCAACCCGCAACCCGCAACTTGCCACCTAGATTACCTCCGCGGAAAAGGCATACTAAGCGGCCCACTAAAGCTTAGGCGGGTAAACTTTAATTCCAGGTTGGCCGGACCGGTGGCATCAGCATCGATGCTGACCGTACGGGCGTGGGCAAAATCAGGCTCCCCTTTTTTACCCTCTGCCTGGCGGAAATCAGTGTTGTTGATGGTGAGGGTCCGGTTTTGGGCCAATTCCTTCAATTCCATCTCCTCTAATTGAAAGCCTTTGGTGCCGACCCGATAGTTGGTGGCGTAGCGTTTGTCGCGGCCAGAGAGTACGTAGGTGTCTGGTTCCGTGGCTAGTTGGAGATCGCGGGTGAAAAATACTGCATTACCCAGCAGGGCCTCCTGCAGCAGATCGAAGCGCGCAGGGATTTTATACTTCTGCTCGATGTAGCTCAGTGGCTCGGCGGTGTAATCTCCGTTGATGCGATTGAGTACAAAAAAGGAGTCAGGACGGATCAGGGCACGGGCAACCTCGAAGCCGAATTTCTTGACACTCATCCAAATGGCCTTATCCTTCTCCAATCGGATGACGGCGGTGCCGCCGATATTGAAGTCGCGGCTTTCCAGCTTAATGTTGGCCCGGCCTTCCATGTATTTCGTTTCAAAGCTGTTGTCTTCCAATCCTTTGATCACCTTAGCAGCTTTGCTTACGGTCGAGACCCCGTCGCGGCCATCGATCCCTCCCACGGTTTTCTTGTTGCAGGCGGCGGAGAGGAAAAGGCAGGTACAGGCGAGGAAAAAGTAAGTACGCATAAAGAGGATTGTTTTGTGGCGGGAACGCAGGTGCAAGGTAAGGGTAAGCACGCTCTACATGCGCATTGTCACACGCGGAGCGTGCTTGTTCCGAGAAATTGAAATTACCGTCCTACTTACTCCGCACCTCGGAGAGTTTCCGGCCGAGGGTGGCCGATTTACTGCCGGCGGTTTTAGCCCTGGCGTAAGCTTTTGCCGCATCGGCTTTATTGCCGGCGGCGGCCTGCGCATCTCCCAGGTATTCGAGGAATAGGGCGTTGGTGTTCGTCGGTAGGTCGTAGGCAAGCAGGGCGGCTGCGTTGTTGGCATTAGTCCATAGGAACCCCAGCGGGCCAGTGGCACCACCGGGCAGTTGGGGCAGGTCGAGTGGCCCGGACGTGTCTTCAGCGGCAAAGCCGGCGAAAGCCGTAGCCAGCTCATCCAGGGCAGCAATGGCTTCGGGTTGGCCGCTGACCATTAACCGAGCTTGGTCGAGTAAGGACGTCGCTTCGCTGAAGTTGGCGCGCAGCGCCTCCCCCAGGGCATAATTGACGTAAATGGCCGGCCGGTTAGGGTATACATCCAGCGCGTCCTCGGCGTACTTGCGCAATTCCGTGACCTGGTTGTCCAGGTAAAGCGTACCTAAGAGTTGTTCCCAAACAGGGTAGACGGTGTCGTCAAGTTCGATGGTGGCTTTGTAGGCTTCAGCAGCCTGTGTTAGTTGGCCGGTGTGGAAGAAGATGTCTCCCTGAATGGCGGCAGCTTTAGCTTCGTCCGGGTGGACGCGCCGGAGCTCAGCAGCTAGGGCCATTGCCCGTTGTCCCATGCCTGCATCCCGCGTTCCCGCCACCTGATTGATCAGGGGAAGCAGTTTTCCCACTTTTAGGTCGATGTCTACGTCCGAACGCCCAAGCAGTGCCATCAATTCAATATCACCGTCGGCAGAAGATTTTCCCGGAGATACGTCCTGCAGTGCCAGTTGGGCCCGTACGTCGGCCGGCTGGATCGCTAAGATTTCTTGATAGACCTTTTTTGCCTTGTTAGCATCATCCTGGCTGGTGTAAAACCCCGCCAGCATATGGCGATACTGGAGGGTTCTTGGCTCCAATGTTACGAGTGCGGTTAGTTCTTTTTCTGCTTTTTTTGTGTCTCCCTGACCAAGGTAAAGGGCATGCTTATGGCGGGCCAGTTCCAGGTTGACACCAATGCGTTGCTCCAGTGCATTATAGGTCGAAATGGCACCTTTGATGTCTTGTGCCCGTACGAGGAATGCGGCCCGCTCGAGGTAGTAGGCTTCCTCCCCGGGGTTTTCTTTGAGGAGGGTTGCGAATAAATCAGCCCCCTCTTTATGTTGGCCACTCGCCTGGTAGAGTTCGGCAAGAAAGGCGGCATATACCTCATTGGGCCGCTTGGCGTAAGCCTTGCGCAACTGGTCAATGGCCTCCTCCGTCTCGCCCGCTGCGTATTGGAGTCTGCCGAGTTCAAACAGGGCGGCATCCAAGTCCGGTACGTCTTCCACCAGTGCTTTGAACAGCGCGATGGCCTGGTTGGTCTTGCCCAGTAATGCCTCCCGCTTAGCGTCGATGAACCGGGATTGGTTTTTTATGCCAGCTTCAGTGATCGGATCAGGTTGAGTACTGAGCGAAAAAGAAAATAGGAAGCAAAGTAGTAGGGAAGCGAAGCGCATGAGGTCGCGGTAGGTTGAAGAGATACCTTAAGGTAACGCGCTGTGGGCAGATACGTTGTACCGAGGCGGAATAAGTACTCCTAACGCGAGTCAAGGGCTAAAACCAGGAGTGCGGACGCTCGGAGATTACGATCGACAAAATTGCTTCGCAATTCCGACGATCGCAACGCTTTTTAACGAAGCCAGCGAGCAAAAGACGCCGAGCAAGAATGATAGTTTATTCTTTTCCCGTCCCTAAGGGACGCGAAATAAATAAACCATGCTTCTTGACCGCCTTATTTTGCCCTCACCGCTCTTAAAAATTATTTCCGTAGCTACGGCTATGCAAAGAATTTTTCAAGAACGGCGAGAACAAAAGCGTCAGGTCAAGAAACACGTTTTATTTAATTCGCGTCCCTAAGGTATTGTGAAGAGGCGAAAATTTTACTGGAACACTTTTTCCTATACCTCATTCTATTGCTTACCTTTCCAGGAAACACCGAATTCCATGGACTTCAACAGCACATCAGAGTAAAAGTACTGGAAAAAATGGGTCGAAAGACCCCCTGAAAGTACTCGCCTGCTTTCCCTGCTTTTCGTCCCTGGCATGATAACTTACCAGCGAAAAACCCTCGTTTGTTGGATGACTTCAAATAAAAAAGGCCCAGTGCATTGCACCAGGCCTTTTCTATTAGAAGTTCTTCAACCTTAGTCTACGATAGTGATCTTCATCATATTAGTACGGAGTTGCTTCTCCAAAGGCATGGAACCGGTATTGACGATCATGTCTCCGGAAACTACGTGGCCATTCTCTTTCAAGATGTTGGTCACGTCCTCTACTGTTTGGTCGGTACTGGTGGAGTTGTCGTAGTGGTAACAACGGACTCCCCAGCAGAGGCTCATCGTATTGAGCATGTGCTTCAGGTCACTGAAGATGTAAATCTTGGATTTGGGCCGGAAACTAGAGAGTTTGAAGGCGGTGTAACCGGAGCGGGTCATTCCCACAATACCGCGGGCGCCAACATTCTGTGCTGTCCAAGCAGCGGCAGAGCAGACCACATCGCTGATGAAAGTACCGCTTTTTTGATTGGATTTAGGCCGTTTCATGCCGATTTCGTAGACCTTCTCCGCCTCGTGGATGATGGCGTTCATCGCTTCCACCACGAGGACCGGGTGGCGGCCAACACTGGTTTCACCAGAGAGCATTACGGCGTCGGTGCCGTCAAGTACGGCGTTCGCGACGTCGGTTACCTCCGCCCGGGTTGGGCCGGGGTTATTGATCATCGAGTCCATCATCTGGGTGGCCACAATGACGGGGCGTGCCCGCTGGATACACTTACGGATGATCTCCTTCTGGATGATTGGCAGGCGTTCCATTGGTACTTCGATACCGAGGTCGCCGCGGGCAACCATGATGGCATTGGAGTGCTTGATGATCTTGTCGAGGTTCTCGATGGCCTCGGGCTTCTCGATCTTGGAAATGATCTTGGCCGGATGGCCCTTAGCGTCGATGCGGGCCTTCAAGTCCTTCAGGTCTTTGGCGTAGCGGACGAAACTGAGGGCAATCCAGTTGACCGGCTGCGTAAGGATGTATTCGAGATCTGCGAGGTCCTTTTCCGTTAGGCTGGGAAGACTGATCTTCGTGTTGGGCAGGTTAACGCCTTTGTTCGATTTAAGGACGCCGCCAAAGAGAGTCTTCAGTTTTACGGTGTCCTCACCGTTAGTTTCTACCACCTCGAATACCAAGGTTCCATCATCTACCAAAACCCGTTCTCCCACGGTAACATCTCGTGCAAACTGTGGGTAGCTCATGTATACCCGCTCGGCATTACCGACACATTGCGTATTCGTAAACGTGACGATCTGACCCTCGGCTACGGGTAGGCCCTCACCTTCCATTTTGCCAACGCGCAGTTTCG
Organism: Neolewinella sp.; assembly: GCA_047626445.1. Taxonomy (GTDB): domain Bacteria; phylum Bacteroidota; class Bacteroidia; order Chitinophagales; family Saprospiraceae; genus Neolewinella. Next base: position 2,353 of record JBLHRW010000155.1, on the reverse strand, counting down.
GGCCCTGCAAATCAGCGAGGATGCTGACGTGGGTCCCCAACTCGTCATTGAGCTTAACGATATGTTCGATCGTCTCCCCGTGTACGTCATGTGTGCCGTGGCTGAAATTAAGGCGGAAAACATTAACGCCGGCTTTAATCAGCCCTTTGAGGCCTTCGTAAGAGCTGCATGCGGGGCCAACAGTGGCCACAATCTTTGTATTCTGGTGGTCGGTAATTTTCATCTTGGACGGGGGGATAGTGTAGAAATTACAATAATACGTCAAAGGTACGTTTTTCGTAATTCATCCGATAGCTTTATTACGGTGGCGGAGGTGTGGAGCGCCTGATTATGGTGGCATTATTCTGCGAAAATTCCGGTGATGATGGTGCCCGGGATGACTTCGGTGGTGGCGGATAATTCTCCGGTGTTAAGGTCTATCCGTTGCAGGAAATTGGTGGGCGAATCGATGGAATTGTTACCGGTTTTTATGATCAGGGTGTTAGTGGCCGTATGGATGGCGCTCAGGTTCGTGGAAACCTGGTCGATGGGCAAATCTTCCGGAGAGATGACGCGTATTGGGTTGATGTCCATCGGCCTGATCTCCGCCAATCGAACCCCCCGATCTTGGTTGGGAGCGGTTAACCCGAAGATGCGGCCAGAGGCAGGGTCTTGAATGATGGCAAAAACTGGGCTAAGGCTTTTACTGTCCTCTAGCTCGAAGGTGTTGCTGTTGAAGATAAGGAGGGTGTCTGCCCAAATAGGACTAGCCGCACGATCCTTTCCAAAAAAATATAGTCTGTCAGCCGCCGGATCAAGGAGGTATCGATGCAACCCAATGCTTCCGGTGGCTAGGCTATCGGTTAGGAGTGATATAGTAAGCTGTTCAAGATCAACCTTCAGCAAAATAGCGCTGCCATTATAGCTTAGCCATACCTCGTTGTTGGTCTTCCCAAAGAATAGCTGCTCCAGCCAATTGAGATGTTGCTCATAATCAGGAACCGTAATTGGGATGAAATCCGTTATGGTTGCACTGCCGGCTGATTGCTGTAAAATCAGACCATTACTGTTGTCCTGGTAAAACACCGATCGGTTGTTGGCGGGGGCAAATACGCTCTTAGAGCCGAGGGGTAAATCCAATGTTCTCGAAAATTCAGATGTTGGAATTCTGTCCCTCGCCCCATTCTCCAGGCTAACCCGGTAAAGAAAACTATTCTCACGAGGGACCTGAGCTTCGATGAATACCTCTGTGGCTGGGTCATAGCGCCCTGACAATTCTTTAGTAAAAGGTTTTTCTCTGTCACAGCTATTCAAGAACAATAATAAGGGAAGTGACAGTAGGCAAAATAAGGGTTTCATGTCCGCGGCGTTTTCAATGCTCAAAATAGCCTTTTACCATACTGAAAACCAAAAGATTAGCCCTAAGAAAAGGTTAAAGCAGCACATCTTCCCGCCGCACCTTCAAGTTTCTATCCGCATGTGTTTTTAGTAAGTTGTCCCAAAGAAAGGTCAATGCCCCAACTTTTTTCCCCGCAGCACTTTCAACGGTGAACAACGGGAAGATTCGGGAGTGGCTATAGACGATAAAAGTCATGGCCAGTAGTTGGCCTTCCTGATTTTCTACGGCGTGGGTACCGCCCCAGCTGCGGTGGAGCACTTGGTACATGAGGCGCTGCATGGCGTGGTAGGTCCATTCGTTATCCGCAGATTTTTCGTTAACCTCCAGCCAGAAATCTGCCAAACGCTCAGGCTTAAAGCTGGAGCCGTGCCGGAGGTTAGCCTCTTGAGCTCGGATGAGGCCTTCGTGGTATTCTGGGGAGAAATCCCCGATGATTTCTTCATAGGCCTGGTTGAGGAAAAGTGCGGAGCCTCCGGCAGTGCCGACGGTGAAACGACCGCTGTCTTCGGGCACGGAAGCAGGTTCGACCGTAAGCTCACCACCCCGGAGTGTCTGGGGGAGGGCATCCCAAAAGGCCTGGATACGCTTAGCGCTGAGTGGTTTTACGGAGTAAATAGCCAGTTCCGGAAGGAGGCGGGGTTGCTCCAGCTTACGGCGGCCCCACCAATTGTTGGCGTGCGGCAGGGGCATCACACTTACCCAGCTTTCGTTTTCTACTTCCACCAGCAGGTCCCATTCTTTGGCCGTGGCGTTGAGGAACCAATCATAGCCATAGAGGCTGCCATTGGTGGCAAAATGTACGCAACTGTTGTAGAGTTGCTTGTCGAGATCGTCCTGAGCAATAAAGCGAATGTCCATAGTACAAGGTTAGAATGAGATAATGCGGAACGGGAGGGTTCGTTCAATGGTTTGGCGTTTTTCAGGGCGGGCACGCAGGTGCAGGGGACGTTTAATGGTGCACTTTACTGGCATATG
>JBLHRW010000154.1:0-10302 GCA_047626445.1 Neolewinella sp. | reverse complement strand
GTTTTTGGGCAGTTCCTGCCTACGAGCCGTCCGACCGCCTACGCTACGGCAGCACTCCGGTTTTTGGGCAGTTCCTGCCTACGAGCCGTCCGACCGCCTACGCTACGGCTGCGCCGGAGCTACGAGCGGCCCGACGGCCTCCGGCCGGATTAAGGTCAAGGCCGTACAATCCGATAAACCACACACTCCTCGATCTCCGGGAAATCCCCAAGCTCAGGATGCATGAAGGTGCTAACCCGCTCCATGCCGATCTTTTTCATCACGCGCTGCGACGGTAGATTAACCAGCGGCGTTTCGGAGTAGATTTCGGTAAGCCCAAGCTCGTTAAATCCGAAGTCGAGGCAAGCCTTTGCACCTTCCGTCGCAAGTCCTTTGCCCCAGGTGCCTGGGTGCAGTCGCCAGCCGATTTCCACGCAGGGCGCGAAGTCAACCTCTTTGTCCAGGTAGGAAAGACCGATGAAGCCAATAACTTCGCCTGTAGATCTTAGCTCTGCCGCGAAAAAGCAATAGCCGCGTTCCTTTTGCTGAAAGTGCTGACGACCCATAAATGCTCTGACGTATCCTTCGTCCTGGATGCCGGGAAAGTATTGCATGACGCGTTGATCACCGCTCACGGCAGCCATGGCGGGAAGATCGGTCTTGCGCCAGGGGCGTAGTAGAAGACGAGGGGTGGTGATCATCGGGGAATCAAGTTGTCGGTTGTCAGGTTGTCGAGTTATCAGGTTGTCGGGGTGTCCTCAATTGATCAACCAAACGAAGAGCCAGGTAAGCCCTGCAAAGAAAGCAAATAATAGTCCGATGGGTAGTGTTCAATGCGTCCACATCTTTAACGATCCCCTTGAGAATGTCCATTGAATACGTCATGATGGATATGATGTCGTTTCTGAAGCAAAAGGATGTACTCACGCTACAAAAAGATCTTCTCTGCCCACAGGAATCACCCCGCGCTGTCTTCCCTGCTCCAGAAAACCTTCCACTGCCGCCCGGCCCTCCGGGCCGAGGTCCAGCGAATATTGGTTGACGTATAAGTCGATGTGTTTACGGCGGACTTCCGGGTCCATCTCCTGGGCGTGGGCAGCGACGTAGTCGGCCGAAGCATCCGGATGGTCGAAGGCGTATTGGACGGAGCGGGCCAGTACGCGATCGAAGGTTTGTTGTACTTCCACAGGAAGCGTTCGCTTGATGACGATGCCACCGAGTGGGATGGCGAAACCGGTGTTGCCTTCCCAGAATTCTCCAAGGTCCATGATTTTATGGAGGCCCCGTTCGTGATAGGTGAATCGGTTCTCATGGATTAGTAGCCCAGCGGTAAACGCTCCCGATAGCACCTTGGCTTCAATGTCGGAGAAGAGCACCTCTTGCTTACCCGTCAACTCAGGGAAAGCAAGTCCAAGCAAGTAATTGGCGGTAGTGAACTGCCCAGGAATGGCCACCGGGGCTTCTGGCGGAAGACCGCTGCCTTTCTGCCTTTGCTCCTTTATCCCTTTTCCCTGAACCTGCGGCCGCGCCTGATAAAATTCCGCTAACTCCCGGTCAGCAGTAACCAACAACGGCCCAACGCCCCGCCCCAAAGCACTGCCGGCGTTAAGCAAAGCATAGGTTTCCGTAAGGTGGCCAAAAGCATGGTAGCTGAGCTTCGTTATGTCCAATGCTCCGGCGAAGGCGAGGCGGTTCAGCTCCTCCACGTCGCCGAGCCGAACGTCGAATTCCAGCCCTTCGGTATCGATTCGGCCATGAACGAGCGCGTCAAAAATGAAAGTATCATTGGGGCAGGGAGAGTAGCCAAGCGTTAGCGTCATAGTTTTGGACGGCCTACGGCCTTTTAGAGGGAAACTATGTCGGAAGGTTTCTGGTTTAAGCTACCAGAAAATAACCGACCTTTGCGGCAAGAGCTTAATTTGCTTCATCACGCTATTTCAGGAGTGCGAAGCGAACTGCACTAGTGAACTACCAGACTACTCAACTACCAGACCACCTCAGCATGCATCTACAGGTCCTTTTCGAAGACAACCACCTTATCGCCGTCAACAAGCCGGCCGGTCTCCTCAGTCAGGGGGACAGCACCGGCGATACCACGGTGATGGACTGGACAAAAAACTATATTAAGCATCGCTATAATAAGCCCGGCGATGTTTACCTCGGCGCCATTCACCGCCTCGACCGGCCAGTGTCCGGTGTCATCCTTTTTGCGCGTACCAGCAAAGCCCTGACGCGGATGAACGACCTGTTCAAAGAGCGGAAAGTAACTAAGACCTACTGGGCTATTGTCACCGATCAACCTGACCCGATCGAAGGATCACTGAAGGGATTCATCCTTAAGGACACGGTTAAGAATCGGAGTAAAGTACTGCCGAAGGCGGATTCTAACCGCCACCAGGGAGCTAAAATTGCTAAGTTGGATTACCGCTTGTTGGGCAGGGTAGGGACCAACGTTCTGCTGGAAGTGAAACCAGAAACAGGTCGTCCTCACCAGATTCGGGTGCAGCTGTCGGACCAACTTAAAACACCGATTCGCGGTGATCTCAAATACGGCTCCCGCATGCGGAACGAAGATGGTAACATCAACCTGCACAGCCGTACGCTCGAATTCCTGCACCCGGTGAAAAAGGAGCAGGTAAAGATCGAGGCACCCATTCCCGAAATCGACCAACTCTGGCAGTTGTTCGCGGAAATGACGGATTGGTAGTGCGCTTCGCACTTTTAGACGCTTTGCTGTTAGGGTAAGCTATAGAAATGACGGATTTTCTTCATAAACGACTGGGCAAAATTGAGCAAGCGGGTAACCTTCGTATGCTTTCCGGTACAGTGGAAGGGGTAGACTTTTGGTCGAATGATTATTTGGGCATGGCGCGCACGCAGGTGCTGAGTAAAGTGATAGAGGAGCAAGGCGAGGGGGCTAGCTCCGGTGCCACCGGTTCCCGGTCTATCTCAGGTGATGCAGACGAGTACCACGCCATCGAGCGGATGATCGCACAATACCATGGCTTTCCCGCAGCCCTGGTGTTCAATTCGGGCTATACGGCCAATCTTGGCCTGTTGTCCGCACTGTTGAAACGAAACGACGTAATCCTTTACGATGAGCTGATGCATGCCAGTTGCCGTGATGGGATCAGATTGGGTTTAGCTAAAGCTTTTCGTTTTGATCATAATCAATTAAAAGATAGACTTTTAAAGAATATTGATAAAGTGCCTGCTGGAGGTCAATTATTTGTCCTGACGGAAGCAAGATTCAGCATGGATGGTGATCTGGCTCCGCTGGCGGAGATGGCAGCGCTGTGCAGGGAGCATGATGCTCACCTAATTGTCGATGAAGCTCACTCCGGCGGACTAGAAGGCCCCGGAGGTGGAGGCTTGGTCGCGCAACTAGGTTTACAGCATCAGGTATTTGCCTCCATCGTCACCTACGGAAAAGCCTTCGGAGCGCACGGTGCTGCGGTACTAGGCTGTAAATCGCTCCAGGAGTACCTCGTTAATACTTGCCGTCCCTTCATTTACACTACTGGCCCGGCTCCTGCGCAGTGGAAGGCTATTGCTGTGGCTTACGCACAGTTGAAAGGTCACCACGTTGGCCAGTCGGCCCTGCTGGCCCAACGTATTCAGCAATTCAAGGAAGGGATGGCTATTGCTGGGCTGAGTGAACTGCTGACCGGGGTTGACGGCCCCATCCAGGTCATCAGTGTACCTGGCAATCAGGCAGTGATGAACGCAGAAGCTGCCTGCCGGGAGTCCGGCCTGCTGGTGAAAGGGATACGCTCTCCGACGGTAGCGGCGGGTAGTGAACGGCTGCGGGTTTGTTTGCATGCTTTTAATACCGAGGAAGAGGTGGCTTGTTTGGTTGCTATACTTGCCAAAACCATTGGAGATGAGGTAAGAACGGATGCTTGCTAGTACAGTGTAAAGTTGAATGTCCTTTAGGTGAAACTGCCTGGCAACAGATATCACCTAAGCCTTTCCAACAACTAAGGGACGCCGTAAGTTATTTGTAAGGCGTTCCTAACCTACCTTTGTGCTCCCATGAACATAACCATCCACGGACAAGGTGCCATCTCAGCGGCCGGCAGCTCAGCTGCCGATGCCTGGAAGCACTATGTGGCGGGGAAAACCTGTTGGACAGTCGATGCCAAAACCGGCCATCCGGTGTACCGTGTTGACGACTTACCCGAAAACCCGGAGGTGGAAGCGTTTGCCACAAAGAACAGCCCAGACCGCGCCGCTTTATTGGCCTTATACGCCGCAGATGAGGCGGTACGGGAAGCTGGTTGGCAAGGACAGGACTTTGCCATCCTGGTAGGCTGTTCGCGCGGTCCAACCGAGAGCTGGGAAGAAGGATTTCGCCACTTTGCCGGGGCTGGTACTGCCGAGGTCCGCACTTCCCCAAAAACTACCCTGGGGAGCATCGGCTTTGCCCTCGCCGATTATTTTGGGACAAGTTCCCTGGCCTCCAGCCTGAGCGTGACCTGTAGTTCCGGGATGCACGCTATCCTGCACGGCATCGCCTTGTTGAAGTCCGGTATGGCAAAACGTGTATTGGTTGGCGGAGCGGAAGCACCATTGACCACCTTTACCCTTCGGCAATTGGAGGCCTTACGGATCGTTGCACCAGTACCCGAGGCATCGGTGCATGCCTGCCGGCCAATGGACCAACCTGCAAGCGGCATGGTCGTCGGAGAAGGGGCTGCTTTTCTGGCCCTTTCGTTGGCTGATCCGGCCACCGATGCCGGTAAGCCACGTATTACCGCCCTGGCGTACGCCCGCGAACGGCAGGCCGTCCCAACCGGTATTAGTCCGACCGGCGAAGGATTACAGCAGACGATGCGGGAGGCCATTGACCAAGGCGGTTGGCCAGAGGTGATCATCGCCCACGCTCCGGGTACTAAACGCGGGGATATGGCGGAATTGGCGGCTATTAAGGCTACCTGCCTGGATGCCCAACAAGCACCGTTTCTTACTTCTTTCAAATGGGCAACGGGACACACCTTTGGCGGAAGTGGCCCCCTGGCGATAAGTGCTGCACTAGGCATTTTGAAGCATCGTGCCTGTCCGCAAATTCCTTATTCCCCCGACTGTAACCCTACCCGGCCCATTGATCTTATCCTCATTAATGCCACTGGTTTTGGCGGAAATGTTGTTAGTCTGATGGTTCGTAGGTAGCGGAGCTGCTTCTGGTCGATATTTCATCCAAATTCGTCTGCCTGACCCGGGAATGATTAGCTGAATGCTTAGATTAGCAGCCATAAAACACCCTACACCTTATGTCAATAATACGCATTAGTAATCTCAAGAAGTCCTACGGGAAAAACGCTGTACTCAAGGGGATTGACCTGGAAGTCGCCGCCGGCCAGATCATCGGTTACATCGGGCCGAACGGAGCTGGTAAATCAACCACCATCCGTATCCTGGCGGGACTGGACAAGCAGTTTGACGGAGAAGTAGAAGTACTGGGGTACAACGTAAAAGATAACCCGTTGGAGGTGAAACGACGCATCGGTTACATTCCCGAGGCCGCTGAAATCTACGAGGTACTCACGCCTACGGAGTTTTACGAACTGGTCGGTGGCCTCCAGGATTTGCCCTGGGAGACAACGCTAAAACGTGCCCGTCGCCTGGAGGATTACCTGCAACTCGAGTATGCCGGCGATCAGCGCATCGACACTTTCAGTAAAGGCATGAAGCAAAAGGTATTGCTCATTTCCGGATTGCTGCATGATCCAGAACTGATCTTTCTGGACGAGCCACTGGCAGGCCTCGACGCAAACTCCGTGATCCGGGTGAAGGAGTTGCTCCAGCAACTGACCGAACGAGGGAAAACCATTTTCTACAGCTCCCACATCATGGAAGTAGTCGAGAAGATCAGTGATCGGATTATCCTACTGAACAACGGCACTATTGCGGCCAACGGCACCTTCGCTGAAATCAACGCCCAAGCCCATAGTGGCAGCCTCGAAAACCTTTTTTCCGAACTGACCGGTGGTAGCGCTGCTGCTACCGACTTTGATTTCACCGCCGATGAATAAGCTCTTCCTCTGGCTGGTAGGCCTACTCAATCCACTCTGGCGCCAAGTTGGTGCCGACCCCAAAGCCATTAACCTAATCCTGGCGGCCAAACTGAAAATGGATGACCGTGGCGGCTTCGCCATGGGCAAACGACAGAAGCAGCAGAAGGGGATGGAGTACTTCACCTACTTTTTCGTAGGGCTTTTCGGTGTTATGCTGATGTTTTTATTTCGGGTCTGCGATGACCCGGCAACTGCGGTAGGGCTTGGGTTCTGCGCATGGGTGTGCTACATCGGGCTTATGCTGATCACGGAGATGAGCGAAAACCTGTTTGACGAAAGGGACCTCTATGTGTTGTTGAGCCGGCCGATTAACGATTATACCCTCAGTATTTCCCGCATCCTGCACATTACGGTATTTGCCAGTAAATTCGGACTCAGCTTGGGGGGGGCATCTTTTATTTATCTCGGCTTTTTCGTGGGGATTTGGCCGGCTATTGCCTATTTCCTGGTCAGCATCCTGGCGATTGTCATCACGATGACCGGCACCTTGGTTTTTTACCTCGTCTTATTGCAACGGGTGAAACCGGAGCGGCTAAAAAAGAGCATTGGCTATTTTCAAATCGTAGCTGCATTGCTCTTCTTCACGGCCTACCAATTACCCAGTCTACTGGGTGGTTTTATCGATCTGGAAGGCCTGGAACTGGTGGATACGGCCGTTGGTTTTTCCTTTCCTGGCTTGTGGCTGGGTGGGCTTTTTAAAGCAATGACGAGTACCTCAGTTGGCTGGATGGCCTACGCCCAGGGCGCACTGGCGCTGCTGGCAGCAGGCTTCGGTGGCTGGTTTTACCTCCAGCAAAGCGCCGGCTATGCCGATCGCCTTTTAGCACTTAAACACGCGGGATCGATCGATGCAGGAGCGGCTAGAATATCGAATAATTCAAAAGGTCATTCACCTGTAAGAGATCGCTTAGCCGCCTGGTTCACCCTACCGAATCAGGAACGGGTCTCCTTCAAATTTCACTGGAACGTGATGGTACGCGATATGACCTTCAAGCAGCGCACCTATCCAACCCTCGTTTACCTCCCGGTCATTCTGGTCATTACGGTGTTCCGTGATGCGATCACGGGAGAAGAAGCTTTCTCCGTCGGGAGCGGCACGATGTTGATGATTCTGTACTTTTTGATGTGGGTGGTGGTCATCCCGCTTGGGCAAACGAAGGTAAGTGAAGACTACCGAGCCGCCTGGATATTTGAGGCTACCCCGAATGCGCATAAGTCCAGAATCATGTACGGTCAGCTGTTGGCGGTGATCGGGATGTTCTTTCTCCCCATGGCGGTCCTGGTTTACACAACGGTTTTGGCCTTTGAGGGCTTCGCGTTCCTACCCGACATTGCCTTGGCTTGTGGCGCTACACTCCTGTTTTCCCTAATCTATAATCAAGTCGATAAGGCGCATCCTTTCTCGCGGGCCAAAGATGATTCCAAGTTCCAGAACTTCGCCCCCTTTTTAATGATCAGCTTGCTGGGAGGTCTGCTGGGCTTTGGGCATTGGGCTTTGCGGGGTCTGCCCTACATCATCCCTGTTGCAGCCGTGGTGGTCTGGGGGATACTGATTGGGTGGGTGGTTTATTTGCGGCGTAAGTAATGGTTTATTTATTTCGCGTCCCTTAACTAGTTTTTTTGGTAAATATCAGAACATCGTGATCACCATCATCGGCGGCGGCATCGGCGGACTCACTACAGCGCTGGCACTGGAAAAAGTAGGACTAGACTACCAGGTTTTTGAGCGGGCTCCAGCGTTAAAGCCCGTTGGTGCCGGCATATGGTTAGCACCTAATGCCCTCCAGGTATTGGACTGGCTGGGACTGCTCGAAGAAGTACAACAAGCGGGTAACACGATCAACCGCATCCTGCTTGGTCAACCAGACATGTACCCCTTGTCGGGTAGCGACCAACAAGCCGCAATCGATCGATTTGGCTTTTCTACCGTAGCGATTCACCGCGCAGCTTTGCTCAAAGTACTCTATCGCCAGCTGCCCGTGGGCAAGGTCCACTTGGGTAAAGCGTTTGAAGGCTTCACGGAGCTTGAAGATGGGAGAATAGAAATACGCTTTACCGATGAAAGCGCTGTAACGACCGATGCCGGCCTGGCACCGAGGTAACATTTGCCTGCTGGGAGTCCGGGGTAACGAACCCGGGGATTAACTTGACAACGCTCCGCGTCGTTAAAAAAAATAAGGGTCTTTTCCGTTACCTGGGACTGCGTCGTTCCTCCTTGTCCCAGGCAACTCAAGTGCAGTCGCTACGCGACAAACAGAGACATTCAAAAACTTAGTTTACACTGTACTAGTATCCAGGGAACAAAGTACCCTGCTCCTCCTATCCCTTTCTTCGCACCTGCGGCCCCGCCCAAAAACTATCCCCCTGAGAATCCCCATTTTGTTCGATCTTAGGCCCATGCGAAACCTTCTGATGATGCTCTGCTTTCTTGTTACTACCGCTGCACTATCGGCACAGCTACAAACCAAAGCGCAAGTTACGGCAGCAGCCGATGCCCGCTTCCCCGTGGCCCTGCAGCAACTTCGCGACTTCGTCGCAGTACCTAACGACGGCCATTTCCCTAAGCAGATTCAGGCAAACATCGACTGGGTACTGCCCCACCTAACGGCAATAGGCCTGGAAACACAAGTCCTGAAAGTTAATGATGTTCCTTTCGTCCTGGCCCAACGCGAATACCACCCCGGTAAACCCTGGGTACTTTTTTATTTGCAAATAGACGGGCAGCCTGCCGATGGCCAGGCGTGGGACCAACTCGACCCATTCATTACGGTGCTTAAAACTCAGGACGGAAACGGAAAATGGACTACTATGGACTGGCCAGAAGATAAAGCCCCCTTTGATCCCGACCAGCGTATTTTTGGCCGAAGCACTTCGGATTCTAAAGGCCCAGCATTGTCCTTGCTTAATGCCTTCTCGATCGTAAAATCGGCTGGTCTTACGCCGGCCTATAACGTGAAACTGATCCTAGATTTCCAGGAAGAAATGAGCAGCCCCCAGTTACCTGTTTTGGTGAAACAACACGCTACAGCCCTGGCGGCTGATCGCTTGGTAGTGATGGACGGTACCCGCCACGTTTCGAATTTGCCTACCCTGACTTTCGGTGCTAGGGGCATCGCTTACACTACACTCCGTGTGTTCGGCCCCCGCCAGCCGATGCACTCTGGACAGTACGGCAATTTTGTTCCCAATCCCGTTTTCCGCCTGAGCAAATTACTTGCGGGGATGAAGGATGACGACGGCCGGGTGCTCATCCCCGGTTGGTACGATGGTATCGAGCTGTCTGTCGAAGAGAAAATAGCCATGAATGCTGTCCCAGAAAATGCTGACAGTATTGCCGCCCGAATCGGCATTGCCCGTCCGGAAAGGGTAGGGGGTACCTATCAGGAAGCGTTAGCCTATCCGACGCTAAACGTGCGGGGCCTCAAAGCCGCCTACGTCGGTGGCGCTGCCCGCACCATCATCCCCGCTGAAGCGATTGCGATGATTGACATCCGGTTGGTCCCTGAATCAGACGGCGCGCGCCTGCTGGGCTTACTACGGAAATATGTACTAGACCAAGGTTTCCATTTGGTGGAAGGCGAAGAACCAACGGAGACCGAGCGCCGAACCCACGATAAAATCGCAGCACTCTACGGCAGAGTTTCTTACGCCGCCTACCGAACCCCGCTTGATTCCCCCATCGGTGACTGGCTCGAGCGGGCGCTGACCCGTACGTTCGAGGCACCTCCGGTCAAGATGCGGACCACCGGGGGATCCCAACCTATTTCACCTTTTATCGCGGCGCTTGGACTGCCGGCCGTTTCTGTGCGTATCCCGAACCCGGACAACAACATCCATGCGGCGAATGAAAACCTGCGTCTGGGTAATTTCCAGGAAGGAATCAGGACTTGTGTGGGCGTTTTACTGGAAAGCTTTTAAGAAAAAAGAGGCTAGAAAAACTTTACGAATATTCTAACGGCAGGCTCGTTTTTGGAGTCAGTAGGGCTGAAGGAGGCTGAAATCTATCCTTGATATAGTATTCTGGTGGATGTACTAATACAGTGTAATTTAAGTTTCGTAGTGGTAAGGCTTGCCTCCGCCACTATGGTGGGGTAACCTCGAATCGTTCGCTGAGCGAACGCGTTAAAGCGTTTCGGGGGATTTCGCAAGGACGGGGGCGAGCCCCGTCCGTACCGAAGAAGATGTGAGAACTTAGTTTACATTGCACTAGTACCTGTGCCGGAGTCTTCGAAATTGATTTAACCGA
>JBLHRW010000153.1:0-10334 GCA_047626445.1 Neolewinella sp. | reverse complement strand
ACTGCAAGCATATCTTCCTGCCGGTTAAAGCGCTGATACACGGCAAACTCACCGGGTAAGGCGTTTTCGTCGAGCAGTAAGTTGTTGGAATTGGGCATGGGTACAGGGAGTTACAGTTGTTGCAGGATTCGCTTACGCTCACGTTGCAGGGGTCGCTTACGCTCACGTTGCAAGGGTTGCTGGCGTTCTGCAACAAGGTGCAAAGCGACAATGAAACCAGTTCAAGCAGAAATGGTTGCTACTACTACTACCTCAACAGCTTCCTCCTCGGCTTTCCCCTTACGTGGCCAAATGTGGAAACCGCCGCGAATATGGTCTTTTATTTCCCAACGACCGTAGATGCCACTTTCATCAGCGCGCCCATCGTAGTGTACCGTGTGCAACTGGTAGTGCTTGGTCATTTTCACAACAAAGGTATCCGCATCATAGGTGCCGTTCCAGGTAAACCCGCCTACGTCATCGCTTCCTGACCCGGTCACGATACCATCGCTGAAGTCAAGGTAGAAGTACATCTCATGCTGGTTGCTGTCTGGGCCTGATTGGTAGAGGTAAAAACCGTCCCAGATACCGGAGGGGAAGTAATTGTTATGTTCGGTCATGGAGCATTGGTTACGAGGGGCTGCTACGCAGCTGATTGTTCTCACATAGGACGGCACGAAGGGAGGCACAATGGTAGCACAAAGTCGTCATTGGAGGAATGAGGCTTCCTAAGATTAGAGGGCGCGGAATAAAGTCTGCGGAACCAGGAACTACCGCAAATAACTAGCCCCATTGATGTCCACAATACCACCAGTAGTAAAGCGGGCCTCCGGGCTGGCGAGGAAAAGAATGGTGCGGGCCACTTCTTCCACCGTAGCTACCCGATTGAGCGGACTCTGGGCTTTAACGGCATCACCGGCAGCTCCCTGAAGATGAGGGCGCGCCATGGCCGTTTCAATAAAGCCCGGTGCAACGGCATGCACGGTAATGTTATCAGCTCCGACGGCGAGTGCGAGGGATTGCGTCAAAGAATGCAGTCCCGCTTTCGCCGCACCATAACCGACCTGACCTGCTTCCCCACGGAACGCGCCACGGCTGCCGACGTTGACAATGACGCCTCCACCCTGCTTGCGCATGATCTGAATGGCGGCAAAAGACGCCGCTGCGGGGCCCACCAGATTAGTCTGTAAAGTTGTCTGAAAAGTCTCCAGCCATTGGTCGAAAGCCATACTCCCATCAACGGGATGGGGTTGGAATATACCGGCGTTATTGACGAGGATATCGAGGCGACCAAGCTTTACAGCAGCGCCTTCTACCAGCCTTTTTGCCGCCTTGGGATCCGACAGGTCGGCTTGAAACATCGTATGTCCCGCCCCAGGCAGCGATGCCAAAACGGCCTTTGCACCTACGACATCGCCCTTATAATGAACACATACCCTGGCTCCTGCCTTTGCCATTATCCTGGCCGTTGCGGCACCTACGCCCTTGCTGCTTCCGGTGACCAATACCGTGCGGTTTGTAAAATCAGTTGTTATCATAATGCAAATGTAGCCGTCTTATAAATACTTTTTACTGCTACCGAACGTATTATTCCCGTCTTCATAACCAACGCATCCTATGAAATCAGTTTTTTCTTTTTTCCTCAGCCTCGCTTGTGGCATTTCTCTATTTGCACAAGCAGGGCCCCTTTCTGCCGATGATCGTGCCAGCCTGGCCGCGGCAGAAGCCGACTTGCTACAGCTGTCGTACACCATGCATACAGATAGCAACGAGGAGGCCCGTTTTATCGCCTGCAAATCACTGATCCAGGACTTGGTCAACGCGTTGAAGATGCCCAACAGTTTCAACTATGATTTTGCGGCGCTAAAAGGCGTAAATATTCTTTCCGCGCCCGACAGTAGCTTTCGTTTTTTCACCTGGGAGCTACACGTCGACCGTGATAACTACCGGCACTATGGGGCCATTCAGTACAATTCAGGAAAACTCAAACTGATTCCGCTGATCGATCGTGGCAATAAGATCAGGCAGAATCCGGAAACGGTTATTACGACCAACGAAAATTGGTTGGGCTATGTAGCCTATAAATTATTACCTGGAGGGACCTTTGAAGGGAAGAAGTATTACATCTTGTTCGGGTATGATCGTTACGGTATTTACCGCCGGCAGAAGATCATGGACGTTTTCTATTTTGACGAACAGGGAATCCCGTCCTTCGGCCTGCCAGTCTTCGTTACCTACACTCCGGAAGGGCACCTGCTGGAAGATCGTACCCGCCTCATCTTACAATACAGCGCGGAGGCTAGTGTGGCCATGCGATTCGAAGAGGAAAGCCAGCGCATCATCTACGAAAACCTTATCATGGCACAAGGGCCAAATGATGAAGGGCCGGTAAACATGCCGGATGGCAGCTACCATGCGCTCGAATTAGGCAAAGACGGCCGCTGGCACGAAGTGTCCAAAGTATTTGACCATAAATACGAAAAGGCCCCGACACCGGAGCCTAAGCAAGTGACCAAGTCTGATATTATTGGCCGGCCTGTAGGAGGATTTTAGTCTGGTAGTCTTGTAGTCTGGTAGGCGGCCTACCAGACTACAGGACTACAAGATTATTTAGTCGGGCTAGCCACAGGGAAGGCAACAACCAGATCATCCCACATCAGCTGTACGGTATTCCCGTCGAGGGCGAAATCCATTCGTTCAGCCTTTTCGGTCGCGGGCATTGACACGCCTTTGATGCGGACAACGTCCGCGCTTTCCTCGTAATCATAGGCGCCCCATTGGTCGGCTACTCTATTGAAGATAACGGTCCACTCATCCTTACTTGAAGGGAGTGTAAACAGGGAATATGTACCGGCGGGTAGTTTTTTATTGGCTTCGCCTACCATTACATCTTCGCTGAAGGTGATGCGGGTGGCTTCATTGGCACCGGTCCGCCACACTTTGTTATAGGGGACCAGGTCACCGTAAATCGTCCGTTCGTTGACGGCAGGGCTGCCGTAGTTGATGACGAGAGGAACGTCTCCCGCTTTTCCGACGAGTTCCTTGCGAGGGCTCTTGATGGTGGCATCTACTACATTAAGTACATAGGTTTTGTCAGACGTATCGACTCTTTCTGAAGTGTCAGAGACGATAGGATTAGGGGCGGGGACATCCACTTCCGGCGTTTCTGGAGTGGTCACAGTAGTAGCTTCAGTCTTGCAGCTGATCATCAGTAGCATCAGTGCGGCAAAAAGAATCGTGTTACGTAGCATTTCTTGTTGATTATTTAATCGTTGAACAACGAAGATCGGAAAAGGTGGAGTAAGGTCGCAATTTTTCTGGGTTCGATTATAAGAGCGGGTATATTTTTGGCGCGGACGCGGGTGCAAGGGAGGTTTTAATGCCTTTCCTTAGTATTACCCTTGTCTTTTAGTCTGCAAAGTAGAGCAAGCGTAGCGCCGCGGACGATATTTGCGGCAGCCACTCATTACCCTAACAACTAACTCTCTGTCTCATGCGATTGCTTATCTATATCTTATCCCCCATGAAAGTTACCCGCTATTTACTGCTAAGTCTGTTGTTTTTTGCCTGCTCCTCCAAACCCACCCCTGATCCTGCGGCCGCGCCTGATGTTTCGGACGAGCTAGCTACGGAAGATCGATGGCCGGCTAAAAAAGCAAATGCTTACGCTGTCGCCCGCCCTCAACCGCTTGGTGCCAACTACATTAATCGCGGTGCTATCAATCAGCTGGAAATGTGGCAGGAGGAAACGTTCAACCCAGGCCAGATCGACGAAGAGCTCGGCTGGGCCGCTGCCATCGGCATGAACTCCATGCGGGTTTACCTACACAATCTCGTCTGGGAACAGGACAGTACCGGTTTTTTGGAGCGGATAGAACAGTACCTCGATATTGCTGAAAAACATGAAATATCCACCACCTTCGTGCTGTTTGATGCCGTATGGAACCCCGTGGCAGCGCTTGGCACGCAACCCGCTCCCCAAGCCCGCGTACACAACAGTGGCTGGGTGCAGAGCCCCCAAAGCCGGCAATTGATGAACGGAGAGCGCTACTTCCCTATTGCCAAATACTACGTGCAGGGGATCCTACGCCACTTCAAAGACGACGACCGTATTTATATGTGGGACCTGTACAATGAGCCCGATAACGACAACTTTGGAAAATTCCCCAACGAGCCAAAAAACAAAGCTGATTTTGCCTACGTATTGCTGGTAAAGAGCTTCACCTGGGCTCGGGAGATAAACCCGTCGCAGCCGCTAACCGCCGGAGTTTGGTGGGGAGAGCTGTTCAATAAGGTCGATGAAGATATTCCCTTGGGCAGGTTCAATGAGTTTCAGTTGGAGCACAGTGACCTCATCTCCTATCACAGTTACCGGGATGCCGGGCATCATGCCAAAACGATTGCCCGACTGCAAAAATACGGCCGACCGTTGGTCTGTACGGAGTACGTGGCCCGTACCCACGGTTCCACCTTCGAGGCCATTCTCCCGCTGATAGCGGAACACAAAATTGGTGCTTACAACTGGGGCCTGGTTGCCGGCAAAACGAACACCATTTATCCTTGGGCCAGCTGGGATTCCACTTTTGTGGCAGAGCCTCACCTCTGGCATCATGATGTGTTTTATCCGGACGGAACGCCTTATAACTTAGCGGAGACGGACTTGATTAAGACTCGTACCCAATAGAATTCGTCTGAAAGCGGGATAAAAGAACAGGTGCTTCTACGTGTTTAGCCGCGTAAATGCCCGGATAAACGTATTACGCTTGTGTAGAGCTGCAAGAAACCCTGCAACTTAAGGGCGTTATTTATCCCTGTTGCCGTAATCGTAATACTAAGGGACGCCGTATAAATAACTTACTGGTTTTTGACCTGACGCTTTTGTTCTCACTGTACTTACAAATCCTTTGCATAGCCTCAGTTACGGAAATAATTTTTAAGAGCGGTGAGGGCAAAATAAGGCGGTCAAGAAGCATGGTTTATTTATTTCGCGTCCCTTAAGGAAACCCCTACCCATGAAACACCTCTTTATCCTACTTACTGCATTTGCCTTTTCTGGCTGTGCCATCATCTCTCAATACGTACAACGGCCGGAAGAACAGCCCGTTGATCGAGCAAGCTCTCCGGTCGATAGTGCGACCATTTACGTCATCCGCCCCTCTATTGTTGGCTCAGCAGTCAAGGCCGGCATTTATCAGGGTGGCAAACGGATTGGCAAGCTTGGGCCAAAGAGTTTCCTACACTGGTAAGTACCTGCCGGCCAGGAAATAGAGATCGTCAGCAAAACTGAGAACAGGGCACGGGTGAAGCTCACGCCAGAAGCCGGGAAAACGTACTACTATAAGCAGGGAATGGGATTCGGTTGGTTCATCGCCCGCTCAAAGTTAAAAGTAATGGAAGACGATGAAGCAGCGAAGCAGTTGCTCCGGCTAAACGGGCCGGGGGTAGTTGCCGTAACCCCCTATACTAATGTTCCCAATAGAAATTAGTAATCAGTACTGCAGGTCGGAATGCAATTCCTCCACCTTGACTACTCCAGCACCTGCAGCTTAGCAAACCGCAACATGATCCGCTTCTCCGGCTGCGCCAGATCACTAAAGTGGATGGTGGCAATCCGATTATCAGCACCTCCGTCGAGTTTGGTTACCCTACCCTCTCCGAACTTTAGGTGCATGACGTTCTGCCCCACTTCAATCTCCCCAGGAGCGCTTGGCTTAAAGGTGGATGGGTCCACCTTCGGTTTGGAGAACTTCGCGGTCCCGCGCTGGCGCACGGGCGTAATACCCGATACCTTGGCCCGCTGGCGCTCCAGCGGATCATACTCCGCTGCTTCCGACCGGCGACTGTAGGTCGTGCTTTCCACTGATTCGGAGGGTACTTCCGTCAAGAACCTGCTGGGCTCGTTCATGACCATCTTACCATAGCGATACCGGGTATTGGTATAGCTCAGGGTAAGAAACTGCTCCGCGCGGGTGATGGCAACGTAGAACAATCGGCGCTCTTCGTCCATCCCTTCCGTGGTATCCATGCTCATCCAGCTGGGGAAAAGCTTTTCCTCCATGCCCACGACAAACACCGATTTGAATTCCAGGCCTTTAGCGGCGTGGACACTCATCAAGGTAACAACGTCGGTATTATCCTTCTCTTCATTGCTGTCGAAATCCGTCAGCAGCGCAATGTTCTGTAAATAGGTGGCCAGGGTTTTATCGGGCAGCGTGTCAGTATCAATCAGGGTATCTTCTTCGACGAAGGATTTGATGCCATCGAGCAGCGCCTGGAAGTTCTCCAACCGGCCCATTCCTTCGATGGAGGTATCCTTGCGCATCATGTCCATTAAGCCAGACTTCCGGGCAATGGTTTCTGCCAGCTCGTAGGCGTCGGCCGTGTCCACTTTGGCACTGGCCTTCTTGATGACAGCGAGGTAGCCGTCGGCCGAATGCCGCGTCCGCTTGGGCAGGGCCACGTGCTTCAGCGCTTCATAGTTGGTGATGCCCTGTTGATTCGCCAGCGTAACCACTTTTTCTATGCTTGTTCCACCAATTCCCCGTTTGGGGTTATTGATGCTGCGGCGGAAGGCCTCCTCGTCGGAAGGATTGACCACTATCCGCAGGTAGGCAATCAGGTCTTTTACTTCTTTACGTTGGTAGAAACTCAAGCCACCATAGACCCGGTACTTGAGATTGAAGCGACGCAGGTACTCCTCGAAGATTCTGGATTGCGCGTTCGTCCGGTAAAGGATGGCTACGTCCTCATTGCGCAGGTGGTACCGGCTTTTCTGTTCCAAGATGCTATCTGCTACCCGACGGCCTTCACTCGTATCGTCCATTTCCCGAAGGATGCGGATCTTTTGTCCTTCGCCCTTATGGCTCCATATTTTCTTTTGAATCTGCCGGCGGTTGTGGCTGATGACCGCATTGGCAGCTTCTACGATGTGTTCGGTGCTGCGGTAATTCTGTTCGAGTTTAAAGGTCTGGATGCCGTGGTCGGCAAAGTCTCGCTCAAAATCCAGGATGTTCTGGATGGTAGCGCCACGGAAGGCGTAGATGGATTGGGCGTCGTCACCCACCACACAAATGTTTCTGGGACTGTCTGGATACTGCACCAACTTTTTGACGATGGCGTACTGAAGGGTATTTGTATCCTGAAACTCATCCACCATAACGTACTTGAACTTACGGCGGTACTTCTTGACGACGTCGGGGTGGTTCTGGAACAGCTCGAATAGGCGGAACAATAGGTCGTCAAAATCCATCGCACCAGCTTTCTTACAGCGGGTAACGTAAGTGGCGTAAATCTTGTGGACCAGCGGCATTTTAGCGGCCTTATCCTGGGTCAGTAACTCTGCGTTGTGTATGTACAGTTTTGGAGTAACCAAACTACTCTTCGCGCTGGAGATCCGGTTCTTGATGGCGTTGGACTGGTATACCGTTTTGTCCAAATTCATCTCGCGGATGATCTGGCCAATGAGGCTCTTAGTGTCGTCGGTATCGTAAATGGTAAAATTGGTCGGATAGCCAATGTGCTTGGCCTCCACCCGCAGGATACGGGCGAACAGGGAGTGAAAGGTTCCCGCCCAGATGTCCGAGGCTTTGGAGCCGATAACTTTGGCGATCCGCTCCTTCATTTCCCGCGCCGACTTATTGGTAAAGGTCAGGGCCAGTATCTCCCATGGGGCGGCTCCCTTTTCGATCAGGTGCGCAATCCGGTAAGTCAGCACCCTGGTCTTGCCGGACCCAGGCCCGGCGATGACGAGTACTGGCCCTTCCGTCTTCTCGGCGGCTTGCCGCTGCACCGGGTTGAGTTCATCGAGGTAATGCGGCGGTTGAGGAGATACGGGATCGGGCATGCGGGGTGTTTTTTGCGGGCAAATATACGAACGGGTTTTAAGGGAAGACAAACAACGGTGCAATTTATTGTGTTGACATTTTGCATTCAAACACATTTCGTGCTTATGGTGTAAGTGAACGATAACCGTGTTTGGACCTAAGCCGCTATGAGCCATCAGGTTCAATGCTCATGTGTGATGTAGCCCAAATACCATTTTACCGCGCAGTAAAATAGCGGAGACCGCAGCGAAAAACCTTGCGCTTTATGTCCTTTTTCCTGCATCCTGCGTTCCCGCCCAAAGCACTTAATCTCTTAGTGCCTTGATGGTTTTTCCTGTCCACCAAACATTTAACCTGCCAATAGTAACTTTATCAACACATCCTCGTCAAATTCCCGTACCTTTGCGCCCTCTTAGCGCACAGCGCCCCTAAAATAACGAGATGAAGTCTATTCGTAACATTGCGATCATCGCACACGTCGACCACGGTAAGACCACCCTGGTAGACAAAATGCTTCTTGCCGGCCAACTCTTTGGTGACCACGAGAACCCTGGCGAACTGATCATGGACAGCAACGACCAAGAACGTGAGCGTGGCATCACGATTCTGGCCAAGAACGTGTCCATCAACTATAAAGGCACCAAGATCAACATCATTGACACACCTGGTCACGCCGATTTCGGTGGTGAAGTGGAGCGTGTCCTTAATATGGCAGATGGTGTACTGCTACTGGTTGACGCATTTGAAGGCCCGATGCCCCAGACGCGTTTCGTGTTGGACAAGGCCCTCAAGCTCGGTCTCAACCCACTCGTAGTGGTCAACAAAGTTGATAAGCCAAACTGTACACCAGATGAGGTGCATGAGATGGTATTCGACCTGATGTTCAGCCTCGACGCCACCGAAGAACAACTCGACTTTCCCACCATGTATGGCTCTGCCAAGAACGGTTGGATGAGCACCGACTGGCGCAACGAAACGGACTCCATCGTTCCCCTGCTGGACGCCATTCTGGAGCACGTTCCTGAGCACAAGGCAGAAGAAGGTAACACGCAGTTACTGATTACCAGCATCGAATTTAGCAAGTACATTGGTCGTATGGCCATCGGCCGCCTTAACCGCGGTACGTTGAAGCAGAACCAGGCGCTTACTCTAATCAGCCGGGAAGGCGTGGAAACGCGCACTAAAGCACGTAACCTCTACATTTACGAAGGTTTCGGCCGTACGGAAGTAGAGGAAGTACAAACGGGAGACATCTGCGCCATCTTCGGTGTAGAAGGTTTTGAGATCGGTGATACCATCGCTCACATCGAGAATCCCGAGGCACTGCCAACCATCGCCATCGATGAGCCAACGCTGTCGATGACCTTCACCATCAACGACTCTCCTTTCTTCGGAAAAGAGGGCAAGTACGTTACCAGCCGACACATTAAGGATCGCCTTACTGCGGAGTTGGAGCGTAACCTTGCGTTGCAGGTCGAAGAAACCGAGAGTGCCGACACCTTCCGTGTATTCGGTCGTGGCGTAATGCACCTTTCCGTACTCATCGAAACGATGCGTCGCGAAGGCTACGAGCTTCAGATTGGCCAGCCTCAGGTAATCGTCAAAGAAATTGACGGCGTGAAATCTGAGCCGGTGGAAGAAATGACCATCGACCTTCCGGAAGCAATGTCCGGTACCGCCATCAACATGGTAACCCAGCGTAAGGGAATGATGCTGAGCATGAACCCAAAGGGAGACCGGGTCGTACTCGAATTCGAAATCCCTTCACGTGGTATCATCGGAATGCGCTCTAACATGTTGACCGCCACCCAGGGTGAGGCCATCATGACGCACCGCTTCAAGGAGTTCCAGCCATATAAAGGCGACATCCCCGGACGTATGAACGGTTCGCTGATCTCCATGGAGATTGGTAAGGCAATTCCTTTCTCTATCAACAACCTGCAGGACCGTGGCCGCTTCTTTGTCGATGCCGGCCAGGAAATCTACGAAGGCCAGGTGATTGGTGAGAACAACCGCTCCACTGACCTCGTCATCAACGTCACCAAGACCAAGAAGCTCAGTAACATGCGCTCTTCTGGTGCTGACGAAAAGGCACGTATCATCCCGCCACGGAAGTTCACGCTCGAAGAAGCACTGGAATACATCCAGGGCGACGAGTACGTAGAAGCAACGCCAGAATCTATCCGCATGCGGAAGATTCTCCTGCGCGAAGCTGAGCGTAAGCGCGGACACAAGATCACGATGGGATAATAGCCCACAAGGTTAAAATTAAGTTGCGGCCCGCTTTCCATTTTGGAGGGCGGGCCGTTACTATTTACCCCCATCTATCTTTTGGGAGCGGGCGCTGGTGGTGGAATGGCGCAGAACAAAGCCCTGGCACCTACACTTTTTACCTGTCTGCCCGTTTGATCAATGGCGTTAATATTGAACGGGCGGGGACGATTGTGTTGGTGCGATGAACTTGGGTTGATCACCTCTTCTTGGACAAGTGCCGGTTGTTGTCCTCCAGGCGCGCACGCGGAGCGTGGCGCT
>JBLHRW010000152.1:0-10354 GCA_047626445.1 Neolewinella sp. | reverse complement strand
TGGTTTTAATGCTTTGGCTGAGGAGCTTCATGGCCACCCCGTAAGCACCTTCTTGTTCGCCTTCGTAAACGAGCTCGACCTTACCCGTGATGGCAGGAACGACGCCCCAGAAGTCAGTAATACGGGCGCTGGTCTTCTTGTCGTCGGCCAAGAGTGCACGGCGTTCGGCCGTGGAGATTAGGTTTTCCAGGGCCGTGATGCTGAGTCGGGCGGATACGCCGGACTTTTCGTCGATGAACTCGCTTTCGCGGGCAGCGAAGGAGAGTTGCTCCAGCATGGTGTTGAGCAGCTCTTCGACCGCAACCATGTCCGATTGAGATTCCACCAGGTCGGCTTCCTGTTTGGTAATGGCCTTGGCGATCTCGATCGTCTTGGGGTAGTGGGTCAGGATCTGGCTCTGGATCCGGTCCTTCAGCGGCGTAATAATGCTGCCCCGGTTGGTGTAGTCTTCGGGGTTGGCCGTGAAAAGGAACTGAATGTCGAGTGGCAGGCGCAGCTTGAAGCCACGGATCTGAATGTCGCCCTCCTGCAGAATATTAAAGAGGGAAACCTGGATACGGGCCTGGAGGTCAGGCAGCTCGTTGAGGACAAAAATTCCACGGTGTGCGCGGGGCACAAGGCCATAATGAATCACCCGCTCGTCGGCGTAAGTGAGTTTCAAAGTGGCGGCCTTGATGGGGTCAACATCGCCGATCAGGTCGGCTACCGAAACATCAGGCGTGGCCAGTTTTTCTACGTAACGTTCGTCTCGGTGTACCCATTCAATCTGGGTGTCGTTACCCTTTTCAGCGATCAGGTCAACGGCATATCGGCTGATGGGGGCTAGCGGATCGTCGTTGAGTTCACTCCCCGCAATGACGGGCATGTACTCATCGAGGAGTTGGACCAAAAGACGGGCAATTCTGGTTTTCGCCTGCCCACGTAGGCCAAGCAGCAGGATGCTGTGGCGGCTCAAAATAGCCCTTTGAATATCTGGAAGTACCGTGTCATCGAAACCGATGATGCCGGGAAAGACTTCTTCTTTAGCCTTTAATTTCTTGATCAAATTCTCCCGTAGTTCTTGCTTTACGGAGCGGGAGGTATAGCCAGTGGCGCGGAGTTCGCCGAGGGTTTTGGCCTGGGACATAAGGTTGTACATTTTAAGGTTGCGGATGGTAAACGACGCGGGGGATAGATAGTTCTGAGAGGCGAATAAGAGAATGATAGAATAAGGGAATGATAGAATGGCTGCCGCAGCTACCATTTGCAGCGCTGCGCTTGCTCATCCGGGCGAACAAGCGCAGCGCAGTTAGTAGCAACAGCAATAGCTGTTCAATTATTCACTCACTCACTTAATTATTCGCTCATTTAATTATTCTCTTATTTACTGCCAGGCGCGGCCGCAGGTGCCGGGAGGCCCTCGACCACGATAGGGCGTATTTGTTTACATTTGGAGTTAAAAAGCATGCCCAAATTCACTGAATTCATCGGCCAGGAAGTACTCAACCTGTCCATCGGTTACCTGGCGGGGTTGCTGGCTTCCAACCTGGTCACTGCTTTGTTCGTCAAGCGGGGACTCGGCAACCTGTGGGGCCTCACCTCCGGCCGGGATGCCCTCAAGCGGGATACCTACGACTGGGTGTTGTTCATCAGTTCTTACGTGATCGGGCTGGCCGTGATGATCGGCGTACAGTACGGAATGAGGCGCTTGCGGGGGCAACGGACGGAGACCACCAGCCTATAATCTCCCGTCGTCATGCAGCGAATACCACCGCAAAACGTTCCTATTATTAAACCCTGTGTACCTATGAAATACTGCTTTTTCCTCTGGTGTCTGCTGTTGTCGGCCGGAGAGCTATTCGCCCAGGGCAACCCGCCCGCCCGCGTCAACCAGCGTTGGCTGGACAAACAGGATACGACGTTGCAAAATGTAACGTACGCAAACGATTACCCGGTCTCCGCCGACATGGACCGAGGTTTCGGCCTGCACCTGATGCCGTTTAGCTTTCTCAACGTGCTGCCCCGCCTTCGGCTGGGGGCACAGTTTAAAAGCAAGCGCTTCAGCTACCTGCTGGACCTTGAATACGGCTTCGATATTTCGACGGAGTTACCAAATGGTCTGGGCACTCGGGATTACCGCTTCCTTGGTATCCGCCCTGAAATCCAGTACAATATAGGAAGGCGTAATCGTGATGTTTACGTCGGCCTGGAAATCCCGGTAAGTATCGTGGAAAGAAAAATCAACGGAGAATTTACCAGCAGCGAAGGTGAGCGCTTGTCGGTAGATGTTGCCAGTCAGGATCGTTTCCGTATTGCCGTGACCGGTAAGGTTGGTGTTCAGGTCCTGATCGGCCGCCACCTTTACCTGGATGCGTATACGGGGTTGGGTGTTTATTTCCGGGACGTGGAATACACCGATCGGGTAGGGGAGCGGTCTTCCATAGATGACTTTCGAGGATGGGGCTTCTTCGGGCCGGTGCAGGAGGGGAAGCGGTGGTTGCCGGAATTGGCGCTGGGGGTTCGGGCTGGGTGGTGGTTTTGAGCGAATATGCTCAGGTTGAACGAAACCTTGTTGATAAACCACCAGTCGCGTAGCGACGCCAAATTAGTTGCCTGGGACAAGGAGGCACGACGCAGTCCCAGGCAACTAATAGGATATGCTAGAGAGAGACGACGCATTGCGTCGTTAATATCGTCATGACGGCATCGTCGGTTTGCTGAACCGGGATTATGATACGTTTTACGTGCCGGGCCGGATTGAGGGGTGATGGTTATCCTGTAATAGCGTAGCAAAATAAGAAGTAGAAGCAGAGAAATAGCGATCCGGTCAGCGAAAATTCGCTAATTCCCCAAAACTGCCTTATTTTCGCCCCACCATGCAAAAACATCCAACCTACCCCCACCTCCTAGCACCCCTAGACCTCGGCTTCACTACCCTGAAAAACCGCGTGGTAATGGGCAGTATGCACACCATGCTGGAAGACATCCCCGGAGGCCACGAGCGTCTGGCCGTTTTTTACGCCGAGCGTGCGCGCGGCCAGGTAGGCCTCATCGTGACTGGAGGCGTTGCCCCTAATATGGCCGGGCTGGCGCTACCCGTCGGCCATCCGCTCGATAAGGAGGAGGAAGTCTGGAAGCACAAGGTCGTGACCGGTGCCGTCCACGCCGAAGGTGGAAAGATCTGTATGCAGATCCTGCACACCGGCCGCTACGGTTATTCCGAGCACAACGTCTCGGCCAGTGACACCAAGGCACCAATCTCTCCCTTCCCGGCAAGAGCATTGACTACCGAAGAGGTGGAGCAAACAATTAAAGACTACGTCAAATGCGCGGAGTTGGCCCAACAGGCCGACTACGACGGGGTAGAGATCATGGGCTCAGAAGGCTACCTGATCAACCAGTTCATTGTCAGTAAGATCAACCGCCGTGACGACGAGTGGGGTGGGGCCTACGAAAACCGGATTAAGTTCCCGCTGGAGATCGTCCGGCGGACCCGTGAAGCCGTAGGGGAGAACTTCATCATCATCTACCGGCTTTCGATGTTGGACTTGGTCGAAGGCGGTAGTACCTGGGAAGAAGTAGTGCACCTGGCCAAAGAGATCGAAAAGGCGGGCGCAACGATCATCAATACCGGCATCGGTTGGCATGAAGCGCGGGTGCCGACCATCGGCACCGTGGTGCCACGCGGCGGTTTCGCCTGGGTAACCAAGCGGATGATGGGGGAAGTCAGCATCCCACTGGTAGCGACCAACCGGATCAACACCCCCGAGGTCGGGGAACAGGTACTGGCCGATCGCTGCTCCGATATGGTGAGCATGGCCCGCCCCTTCCTGTCTGACGCTAACTTGGTGGCAAAAGCTATTGCCGGCAAACCACAAGAGATCAATACGTGCATTGCTTGTAATCAGGCGTGCCTCGACCACACTTTTACGTTGCAGATCAGTAGTTGCATCGTGAATCCACGGGCCTGCCATGAAACGGAACTCATCATTGCCCCTGCGGCCGCGCCCCAAAAACTGGCGGTTATCGGTGCCGGTCCTGCAGGTATGGCCGCAGCAGCAGTTGCCGCCGAAAACGGCCACCACGTCGACCTTTACGAGGCCAGTGGCCGACTCGGTGGTCAGTTCAATATGGCCACCATCATCCCGGGTAAGGAAGAATACCAACAGACGATCCGTTACTACGGCGTTATGATGGAAAAATTCGGTGTGACGGTGCACCTCAATACCAAAGCGACCGCAGAAATGCTGAAGGGCAAAGGGTACGATGAGATCGTCATTGCCACCGGCGTTACGCCCCGACGTCTCGATTTTCCCGGCGCCGATCATCCTAAAGTACTCGACTACGCAGAAGTTTTAGCCGGTGGTAAAACCGTCGGTAAATCCGTCGCCATCATCGGTGCCGGCGGCATCGGCTTCGACGTCGCAGAGTTCCTCAGCCACGATTTTGACCACCCTTCCGTCAGCCTTAACGTCGAGGACTACATGAAAGAATGGGGCGTAGATATGAATTACGAGCGTGGTGGTGCTCTGGCTACCGCGCCGGCACCATTGCCATCCCCCCGGGAAGTATTCCTGCTGAAGCGGTCCAAAGGCAAGCACGGTAAAGACCTGGGTAAGACCACTGGTTGGATTCACCGCAGCAGCCTGGCCATGAAGAAGGTTAACATGCTGTCGCAGTGCACTTACGACAAGGT
This sequence comes from Neolewinella sp., assembly GCA_047626445.1. Taxonomy (GTDB): domain Bacteria; phylum Bacteroidota; class Bacteroidia; order Chitinophagales; family Saprospiraceae; genus Neolewinella. The sequence continues at coordinate 5,679 of JBLHRW010000152.1, read as the reverse complement.
GGACGATGCCGGATTGCACATCACCGTTGCCGGGGAACCCCGGATCCTTGACGTAGAAAACGTAGTGATTTGTGCTGGGCAGGTACCCCTGCGCGTTCTGGCTGACGAACTGGAAGCGGTAGGCATGAACGTCAAACTGATCGGTGGTGCCCTTAACGCCAAAGAGCTGGACGCTAAGCGGGCGATTAAGGAGGCTTTTGAGTTGGTGGCGGGGTTGTAGGATTTTGGGCGCGGCCGCAGGATGCAATGGAAGGTAAGAGAAAGCAGGCAGGGGCTTAGAGGCTCCCGTCAGACGGTTGCGCGTCAAGGCCATCGGCCTTGCAGCGTGAGCCGTCGGGCGGCTTGTATTGTTGACCCGTTGATCGAAACTGTTGCTAAAACATCGAACACAATGTGTCAGAAGGGCCTTGACAACAGCATCCCCCCCTTGCTCCTTCAACTCATTTTGCACCTGCGGCGGCGCCCAAAATCCTACTAATAAAAATCAAGGGCTAAAAGACCAAGCGCGGACGCTCGGAGGTCAATTTTTAGATTGGTCGCTCCGTACCAAACTGAAAATTCACGCTCCGAGGTCCCTAGGGACGCCGTACAAATAACTTACTGGTTTTTGACCTGACGCTTTTGTTCTCACTGCGCTTAAAAATCCTTTGCATAGCCTTTGTTACGGAACTGATTTTTAGGTGCGGTGAGGGCAAAATAAGCCGGTCAAAAGGCGTAAGTTATTTGTACGGCGTCCCTTAGGCAAAGATCGATCTTGTGCGAGCTTATGGGTTATAACCTTAGTTAGGGATGCTGCTGTAAATTATATCTATCTGATCTATGGTGATTTGAATTTTGATGAATTAATCATCGTAAGAAATCGCTCGCCGGCCGAGCCTTGTGTAGGTGGACTATGCTGCTGCCTTCGGCAGTAGATCATCCGCTGAGGGATTTCGTTTCCGCCCCACTCCTCCAATGTAGGTTCTACAGTGTTTTGCCGGCATCCGGATTTACAATTAGGGATGTATCTTTTGTAATTTCCTTGTAGTATACATGATACGCGTGATGAAAAATGTTCAATTGTAAATTCTATGACCTCCGAACATCCTCCCAAGCGAATAGTGCCAAGGAGCCGTATAAAGTTTGGGTTCCTATAAAAATAAGGGCTATAGTTTGTATTCGCAATAGTAAAAACATTTAATGTGTGTTGACGGAGTCAGGTCAAAAACCAGTAAGTTGTTTATACTGCGTTCCTTAAGGAAGCGTTGGATAGTGGTTCGAACAGACAACGCTAAAGTTTCCACTTGCATTTACGCCAGATACTGCCTATTTTCCTAGGGAACAACCATTAGAGCTACCCCATCTATAACTTAAGTTACCCTCTTTTCGTCGATCCATACCCCGAACTTTGTCAGGTTGCGTGGTCTTTTGATCGGGCTTAGGGACGCCGTATAAATATATTTAGAGTTGCTCTCCTTTATTTTATGACCACATTAAACTCCAACACGCTATGGCTTTAACACAAGAAGCCGCTTTAATTGAACAAGCGAAAAGAAACGAGGTAACACAAAAATCCCTTCGTTCGAAACTCGGCGTAAGTGAATCTGCCCCCTTTCAGGTAACGGCTGGATTTACAATTTCAGCTATCGAAAATAAGATAACCGATAGTCTGGCGAACACAAATATGACTGGATGGATGTTTCTATACAATCAGAAAAACAGTAATAACGAGATCATAAACGACATTAAAATAAGCGACATAATCGTAAAGGAGTTAGAGATAAGTTTGGGTATTAACACCATTTTCGCTGAACTTAAAACACCTGAACTCGCCCTTACCATTAATCCTTTCATCCATTACCAGCTCCTCGCTCCCGGCACGGCAACTCCACAGGAAAAGCAATACTACCCTGATGCGGTGGCGTATACAGGATCAGGATATATTTCCAAGCCCAATCTAAGGACGCCAAGTCTTGCTTATTATAGTGAGTGGACCAGAGCTGCATTCATTCGCAGAACCGATCTTCAGCTCCTTCGTGATTACCTGATGGCACGAGTAGATGAAAGTGATGACGTTTTCTTTAGTGGTGCCTTCCTGGATTACGACTCCATGCAAAACGCCCGTCTTCGGGTGGAACAGTTGAATACGGATGACATTGAGAATACTAGCCAAACTTTCACCCTTAAAGCCGAGCCCTTTTCTTTTGCTCACATACCGTTGGCGAATGCAGACAAAGCTCCCACCATTCCTGGCCCAGGAACAGCCCCTGAAGAGGAGGCGACTTCTGGGGTCCCGGCCCCGGCAAGTCCTGCGGTTATAGCCATTACACCCAACACAAAAATTCCGCTGAGTTTTGCCTTTGTCCCCTGTCCACCTTACTGGCGGGTTGGGCAAGAGGCTCCGAAAGAATATTTCATGCTTTCCGGAGGCTATGATGGGAATAAAACGACTCCTTTGACGAAAGCGCTTCAAGGCTCAGGTGCGGAAGCGCAATTTCTCGGAGGGGCCCGAATTTCGGCGAGGACGGAGAGTCTCAATTTATTACCCCTCATAACCGGGACCATATATCGATTCTTCTCCATTTTTAAAGGTCGCCCCACGAAAAAAAACAACAGTAATCTTGGCCAAGGGAAACAGCAGAGTAAAAAACGCAAGTAGGGTTTTCAGCCTGTTCGTTGCGGTTATGTTGTGTGGGTCGTTACCCGGACAGCGCACAATAATTCCGGTTCCGCAGGACGCCTTAACTTCCGTTGATCAGGTTAACTACATTAGTGAAACATCCGACGGTTACGTGAGCTTCAGTGGTAACCTGGGCATTACCTTTTTCGATGGAGGCCTGGGCAGGGAGCTATCATCAGATAAAGGAGCATCCTTCAAACAACCACCTCAGTCTCCCTGCTATGAGGACGATGGGGGCACATTATGGTTCACGACCTACAATGCGTTGTACAAGTACGTCAGGAGCTCTGGAGAGGTTCGAAAAATCCAATTTGTGCGGGATGAGAAGATCATCTCTGAAGCATACCGGGCCTTTGACCTCAACGTAATTAACCGGACGTTGATGCTACGGGCTGGTGATGAGATCTGGTCTTTCGACATCGACGAGGAGACTTACGTAGCGGTCGCCGGGCCGGTCAACTCAGTAAGCTTGGCCATTAACCCTGCGGGTAATCTGATCGCAGGCGCGACTTGGTTTTCTGACAGTGTTGAAATATTCCGCCTCGCCCCTTCGGGCAACTATGCCTTTCGGGAGTTTTTTGCTGGAAATGGGAACGCGCTCAAAGTAATTTTTGCCACCTCCGATTCGATTGCTTATTTGGGAACCACTAATGGGCTGGCCGAACTCCATATTGGTTCGACGAGAACGGAATGCCGACTGGTGGAAAGAACCGAAATGATCGAAGCCCTTAGTCTCACACACGATAGATCGGGTATCTGGTTTGCCGTGAGAGGCCAAGGTATTCGCCATTATGCTACACAATCTGAGGAGGTTACCCATCGGTTCAGCGAAGCGGATGGCTTAAGCGGTAAAACTGCGACAGCACTATTGCACAGTAAAACGGGGGCACTTTGGATTGCATATACAAACGGAGCTATCGATTATATGATCCCCTCAAAGAGTAGTTTCAAAACACTCTTCAAAACGCATGACAACAGGATCAGTGACATCGTCGAAACGAATGAAGGCGAAGTGATCATCGGGCTAAACTCTGGAGAGACTCTTTCTTTACCTCCTCAAGAGAATGCTCAATTCAAGGTACTTGACCACCGTGGCAAATTTCAGAGTAAGCTCTTTACTGAAGGTGATAGGGTATTTCAACTCGACTTTAGACAGCTACACGTGCGAGCACACGGAGAATGGCGAACACTGGCCAGACCGGAAAGTATGCTCGATGATTTTTTCCCTGGTGGAGGCGCTCCTCCCCTGGCACTAAATCTTTCTGGCGTGGAAGAATTCACCATCTTTAAAGATACTTTACTTGTACGCCCTGCAGTAGGGTTTCCCGTAGTAGACAACCTGGACTTTGTTAAAATCCTCCCTTTTCCGGACACCTCTTTTCTCCTAAGCTACCAGACCAAGGAGCTTTGGCACTGTATTGTAGCCAACGGACGCTACAAGGTAATTGGAAAATATCCATTGGAAGGTCCTGTTCTTTCGGCGGTGAAGACCCCTAACGAATCCATTTATGTTGGGACCCCTACCGGGTTGTTTCTGTTAAGTGACGGTCGTTTTGTCCCTTGCCTGCCTTCATCGCCATTAACCGGGCGAGGAATATCGGTCAACAGCCTGACCTATGATGAAGACGGAAACTTGTGGTGCGGCACGCCCAGGGGCCTAATCTGTTATCGTCCGGAGATGCAACGTTATAATTACTTTGATAAGATCGACGGACTGATAAGCAATCACTTCTTAAACGTGCGTGCCCTCCTTCCGGTGCCGGGAGAAATCTGGATGGCTACGGACAGCGGACTCGTCAGTTTCGAGCCAAAAGAACTCCTTAACCTGGCCCAAATAGCGACGCCCTACGTTGCGGGTATCTGGGTAAATGATCTGCGGCTGGATAACCAACGAGTTCTCCAGGAGGTAGCCCCGATATCCGAGCCATTTATCCGAAACTCTCTCAGTTTTAAGCTGGCAAGCGTGGCTCCAACGCGTTCTGATTTCTCAGCCATCGAATACCAGCTGAAAGACTATGATCTTAACGCGATCTCCGTAAGCCCCAATACCACTATCCGCTACCCCAACCTCCCCCCCGGCAACTACACCCTCCAACTAACCGCCATCAACCGCAACGGCCTGCCTTCAGGAAAGAAACGCCTGGCCATCACGATCAATCCGCCCTTCACCCAAACCCTGCTTTTCTACCTCCTTTGCACCTGCGTCCTCGCCCTAATCGCCATCGGCCTTTATATCCTGGGCCTCCGCCGGGAACGCCTCAAGCAGGAACGCCTGCAAGAACAACAAGCCCGCCTTGCCGCCGAACGCGACCGCATCGCCGGAGAAGTACACGATGACCTCGGCGGTCAGATTTCCAGCATCCTCTACCTCAGCGAAGAGATGCTGATGACCGGAAGCACCCCCGAATACGAGTACGAGCTAAGCCGGATTAACGAGCTCTCCCGCAGCAGCCTGCAAAACGTACGCGACATCATCTTCGCCCTCGACAACCGCAAGGCCAGCCTGTCTGCCCTCGGGGAACAACTTCGGGGTGCTGGGGAGACGTTCTTCGGGGATCGAAAAATCGGATTCCGCAGCTCAGAGGAATACCACCAGCCTGACTTCGTATTGACCAGCCGGCAAAAACGCAACCTGATGCTCATCGTAAAAGAAGCCTGGCACAATATCGCCAAAAACGCCAAAGCCTCGGTCGTCACGCTAGACATTCAGGAACGCGACCAACAGTTAATCATTTCCGTCACCGACAATGGCGTTGGGTTTACCACTTCCAAATCCGAAAGCAGCATGGGCGGCTACGGACTGGACAATATGAAGAATAAAGCCATCGCCATCGGGGGGCAACTAATCATTGAATCCACCCCCAGCAAGGGCACCTCCCTGCAGGTCACCTGGTCGTTGCCCCTAAGGGTAGGGTGTTCAGTCTGATAGGGATTCTCCCCGACGGTTTTTAGCGCTCAAAAGACTTCCTACACCTTACATGATATCCCGCCACACCTGCCTGCCGGCGGCCTACTTTTGA
>JBLHRW010000151.1:0-10358 GCA_047626445.1 Neolewinella sp. | reverse complement strand
GCCCATAGAAAACACTGTCGATAATATTTCCAAGCGCACCTGCCTGGATCAGCGAAAAGCCGAGTAACAATATTTTTTCTGCTTTGTCCCGTATCAATCGGAATAGATAGACAAACAGAAAACTGACAGCGGTAATTCTGAACAGCGTAAGAAATAGCTTGCCATACTGGGCACCAAGACTAAGCCCAAAGGCCATACCGTTGTTCTCCACGAAATGAATGAGCGCGCCATCCCAGCCGAACAGCTGAAATTCTTCTCCGTAGGCCATGTGGGTTTTTACCCAGATTTTGATGCCTTGGTCAAGCAACAGTACCAGAAATAGCGTCAGGGAAACAAGTAGCTTACGATTCATGCGGTAAAGGAAACAAATATCTGTGAGGCGATTGCTATTGTTGGAATGAAAGCGACCCTTTCTCCATATTGGGGAAAGGGCCGAAAGATTACATAATCGACTTGTTGCTCTTCGTTTAGCGGTTCTGCTTAGCGTGAATGCTCAAAGTAGTGTGAGGTACAATGCGAAGTCGCTCTTTTGAGATTAACTTGCCCGACACACGGCAGATACCGTAAACTCTATTACTAATGCGTAACAGTGCGTTCTCAAGGTGTTGTACCAGCTTGCGCTGACGATTGGCTAGATTGTGGCTTTCCTCATTAGCCATCGTTGAGGTCCCATCATCGAGACCACGAACTTTTCCATCTTCACTGTTCGTCTGTTCCGCTAACTGGTTGAGGTAAAAATCAAGTTGTTGCTTAGCTGTAGATAGTTTGTCTTCAATAAGAATACGAAATTCAGCTAAGTCCGCGTCGCTATAACGCGTTTGTTCTTTTGTTTGCATGTAGAATTATTGCGCTTCTTGAATGATGTAGTGTGCTTTGTAAAGATCCTCCGGGCCCAAAGTCATAAAATTGAACCCTGGCATATCATATCGGCTAAATGAATAATCTAGCATTATGAGTGCGATGTAAAGATAATAAAGCCTTAAGCCTATTTCAGTTATTTCTACTTAGTTTTTCCGGCAACAAAGAAGATTGTCGGCATCATCGATGGGGAAGCCAAATTTAATTTTGAAGCTTGGCGCGGAGCGATTCTCCCGTTTTTTAACCCTCTTTTACTCTACGATCAGGGGTAAAGTACACCAGGTCCGATTACGCTTGAGCCAATTAGCTCTACTGCATTTCTCACGAATGATGAACGTGCGTTCTAGTGTGAATGTGTCGTCAGTAAAAATCTGGTTATCAGTGTATTCTACTTCGAATCGTTCATTGCTCGACCGTAGTTCCTGTTGGTCGAAAACAGTTGACCGGTCGCCATCCTGATCGAAAACCGGCCAGGTGCCAGGGGCGTCGGAAGGAAAGAATACGCGCTGGATGTTACCCTCGATGATGGGAACGAATTTCTGCTCAATCGTTGCCGCCTTAGGGCGGACAATAACAGCATTGAAATTTGAGTGAAAAACCAACTTACTCCAGTAATATACGGCTGTTCCTCCCGGAATCTGAAGGGAGAAAACGTCACCACGTTGCAGAAACGGGCTGTAGTAAAGGCCATCGGACCGTACCAAATAATTGGTTTCATTGTCGTTGATGGAGACGGAAACTGTTGCCTGATCACCCAGAGGAGTTGGCTGTAAGCAAAAAGAAAGATAACCTGCAGCCGGGATTTCAATCGACCAGTTTTCGGTATGTTCCCGTCCTTGCTCAAAGATTACACTGAGGACATCTACCTTTTCGTGGTTCATGTGGGTAGTGGCCAGGGATGCGATAGCTTTATCCTCTACAACCCTGCGCCAGCGCTTAGGGGCAAAGTATCCGCTCCAGGCACCTGCACTACAACCGAGATCAAAATAAAGATAGTCGTCGTTGGCGGGAGGTTCTTGCCAGGTTGCAAAAATATCAGTTGCTGATAAACTCGATGAATCGTCTTGTCCCAATAGGTCTGTGTTTGCCCAAGAGAACAACAAGGTGACGGCTAATAGCCGTCCGCCAAACCAAATAAGACATTGTTTCATAGTATTTGCCAGAGCCTTGGCTTGAAATTTCTTACGGAAAGTTGAATATGGGTACTACAAATATACGGGTTGTGCAACTAAGTAGGGAAGCGGTCGGTTTCAATTATTAAACGGTGTTTTTGACTTAGGCGCTGCTTCAAGTGAAAATTTAGGTGAACCCTTTTGCTCGATTGCTGCTTATATGAGCCATAAAGAGCCAAACATGACGCCACGTCGCCTAGAGTTTACGACCATTGTCCCTCGCCCATTGGCAGAGACCTGGAATTTTTTTAGCCGCCCGGAAAATCTGGAAAAACTGACGCCGCCCGACGTTTCTTTCGACATTCGATCGCCGGTTTCCGGGGTGGAAATGTACCCGGGAATGATTATTCAGTACCGCGTTAGCCCATTTCCAGGCTTTAGTACGGATTGGGTGACGGAAATTACCCAAATCAAACACCACGAGCATTTTATAGATGACCAACGTGTTGGGCCGTTTGCCCTTTGGCACCACCAACATTGGTTTGAGGATATGGGAGACGGCCGCACGAAGATGACGGACATCCTGCATTACCAGGCACCGCTGGGCCCGCTCGGGACGCTGGCCGACCGACTGTTTGTCAATACTCAAATTAAGGGCATTTTTACGGCACGTGAGGACGCGATACGGCAACTTTTTCCCGTCTGACCTGAAGCGGGTAGGGCAGGGGCAAGATCAGGCGCGGTCGCAGGTGCCATAGGAAGAGATAAAGGAGCAAGGGCGTAAAATGGGCTGTTCAACCTGTACACTTTTAGGGTAATAATTTTTAGGTGGTCTTATTTGGGAGCCACCGCAGTAGTTCGAAGGTACTGCGTCTTACCCCCTGCTCCGCTAACCTTTTTCTGCACCTGCGGCCCCGCCCTGATCGAAAAATGGGCTGCCGTCAGGTACGTAGTCTACCTTCCCACAACGCCCGTCAGATACTTGTTCGTTTGCCTTGCGGCAAGTGCTTACCTTTACAAGCCGATTTTCGCACATGACAACTAAAACGCTCCCAACGCTCCTTATCCTGTTGTGGTCACTTTGCGCTCAGGCTCAGGGGACGCTGATGACTTCAGTGGTAAACGGAGATATCGAAATTGAAAATTGTGCCCGTATCAACGATCGGGAAACACAGTTCGGCCCTGCCATCTACGGTGACGAACTCGTTTTTCTGACCCGGCCTAAACGCGGCAACGTTGACCCCGTTACCCGCCAAACCTACTATAAACTTTTTCGTTCTCTGATCTCCCGGGACGGACTCCCCGGCACCCCACGGCCTTTTTCCGTTGAACTGAACTCGAATTATAACGAAGGGCCGGTTTCCTTTACACAGGAAGACCGCGTGATCTTTCTTACCCGTACCCTGCAGCGTGACGGCACGACCGTGGAGGATAGGAATGGAAAAGTTAACCTCGGTATTTATTCCGCCTACCGGGCCGAATACGATTGGGCAGGTGTTCGCCCGCTGCCTTTCAACGGTAAAAATTTCAGTAATCAGCACCCTTCGGTAACCAGAGACGGTCGTCGGGTCTTCTTCGCCAGTAACCGGGAAGGAGGCTACGGCGGGTACGATATTTACTTTAGCGATTATTGGGAAGGCCGCTGGAGCAAGGCCATTAATCTCGGCCCGGAGATCAACACGGAAGGCAACGAAGCATTCCCCTACATTCACCCCAGCAAGCGGTTGTTTTTTGCCAGTGACGGACACGGCGGCCAGGGTGGCTATGACTTGTTTATGATGAACCTCAGCGGCCGCCGCTGGGGGGAACTGATCAACCTGCCAGCTCCCGTGAATTCGCCAGAAGATGATGTCGGGATTACACTATCGAATGATGGCAACCGTGCCTACCTGGTTAGTAATCGTGCTGCAGGCAAAGGACAAGATGACATTTACCTGCTGCGACTGAAGCGTGGGTTGACATCGTTGCGCGGCCCCGAAATCGACGGAGAAACCTTTACACTGTATGATGGAGCAACGAGCCGGCGGGTGAGCAATGCCCGCGTCTGGTTTACGGAAGTGGCTCCTGCTGGCCGATTACCCGCAAACTTCTACTCCTTCCAGCTAGAACAAAAAAATGAGGGAAAACAGGTGGTTCCGGTCACCCTGCCAATAGGGAAATTACCGGCTTCCGCTTTGCGGACGGACCGGGAGGGAAGCCTTCGCCTCGAACTGGCAACGGGGAAGACCTATGAGTTATGGGTCCATAAGAATGGGTATGCGCCGGAGTATCTTCGGTTTGTATACACCCGGGACGGCCCCAGCCGACCTCTGGCCATTACCCTCAGACCAAATAATTGCCGCCTGGTATCAGGGCAAGTCACCGACCGTAATGGAGGAGGAGTTGAAGCGGTTCCGGTGCAGTTCAGGCCGGAAGGGTGTAATAGTGGAACGGTGTCTACCATAACGGACATGGCTGGGTACTATGAAATCTGTTTATCGCCTGATTGCGGATTCCTCGTTGCCGCCGGCCGCCCCGGATATGAAACTAGCGCAGTTCGGTTGCCGGTAGATCAACTTTCAGGAATCGAATATCCAGTGTTCGACATAAGCCTGAAGCCAGAGGGGAACATCAGCCGCCGGGGAATGAACTCTATGGACGCACTCCTGTCCCTCCCAGGATTAAATTTTTTCGACGCCACGGCAATTCTACAGGAGGAGCTGTCGGGCGACATTGACATATTACAGAAGTTACTGGAAGATCGGCCGGATATTCAGCTGATGTTGATGGCTCACACCGATGGTCCTAAAACGCCTGCATTGTTGGTGCGGCTCGGAGAACAACGGGCTGAGGCTGTCCGGCAAGCATTGCTCCGGCGTGGTGTCCGAGGGAGTCGTATCCGAACCGTCTCCTACGGGAATGCCTATCGTTTGCGGCCGTGTACCAATTGCGGTCCGGCCGACTTTGCGGTCAATAACCGGCTGGAAGCAAGGGTGATAAAGTAGGTCAGCGCTTGTTTGAGCACCTGATTCTGACCGATAACGAGTCGTCTTGGGCCTGATCAAGGTCAGAGAATGAACCCATAACGGATTATGGAGAATACTGTTCTGAACGTAGGGCAGGTGTAAGGTGGTCGTTCGTGGGGCGGTATCAGGTGCTCAAACAAGCGCCTACATAATATTTAACATCTGCTCTTCGCACTTTCTATCCTACCACCTACGTTGGTAAGGCTGTACCTTTGCGGTCTTTATCCGACAAACGTCGTGCAAAACCGTCGGTTTTGTTTCTCCATGCCTCTTAGAGGCGCTATGAATTGAATTTGCCCGGTATGCAATACGGCTCCTCGCTCCGTTCCTTTTTCCTGCTCATTATTCTCTGTTTGTTGTTAGCACCTTCTGGTCTGCTGGCTCAACGACCCGCTACGGTTAAACTCCCTAAAGGGGAACCGCTTAGTCAGTCATTGGGGTGGAAGATGGAATGCAACGATGCTGGAGAAATCAACCGCTTTTCAGGGTTTAACATGGAAAGCACCAGCTTTGGAGATAATCTGATGCCCACCGACTTCCGGCCCTACGGAAGCCGCCCAGACACTATCTTTCTCTGTGCAGATGATGAGTTCAACGTTAACCTGGTCATTAATTCAACGGATATCTCCGGAGACCCGGACCTCTCCACGCAGGCGGGTGTGGGCTACGCCTTTTACCGTTGTGACCCAGCGGTAACCGGACCGACACTGATGGACATTGTAGCCGATCCGTGCGTGGCAGATAATGGCCTGCCGCCATTTGATGAACTTGCCATCGGGGTTCCCGTAAACTACGCAGTAGGAGATTATACCCTGACCTTGGCCAATGATAATGTGGGAGGTTTTACCATCCCCGGGCTCTTCCCGGTGGGAGGAGAACCGACGCCGGTTGTACTTACCCTTGCGCCCATCACCTTCGACGATGCCGACCTCACCATTGGTCAGGCGATCTATGAGGGTAGCCCAATTGGTTCCTGTGTGGACGTATCCACTACCCAGTCCTTTACGGTGGCTTACCTCAACCCGATCAACGTCGCCAACCTTGATGCCAACCCCGCCGGATGTGAAGGCCTCTTCGACGTGCGCGGGGGTACTCCAGAACTACGGGGAGGTACTGGCTACAACATCGTGATCGAGAACATTGCCACCGGAGTCCGGGCCGCCATCCTTACTGCCCCCGAAGACATTATTCACAATGGTGTTGTTCAATACGAAGTCCCGACGGCCGGCACTTACCGAATCACCATCGAAGACGGTAACAGCTGCAGCCTCGGGCGCGGCGCTGGTATTACCGTTTTTCACCCCGACGGATGTTCCCAGCCGCTGGTTATGAATCTGCCACTCGATGGTGGCATACCGGGGCAAAGTATCTGTGTACCGATTACGGTTGAAAACTTTACCGACATCCTGAGCTTTCAGCTCGAAATTGGTTTCGACCAAGCTGTACTTCAGTTCGACAGCCTCACCGCTTTTCACCCCAACCTTCCAATTAATCCGCAGTATAACGGACCGCCAAACAGCGGAGGTACCCTCCCCGAAGGGCAGGTGCGTATACTCTATGATGGAAGCTTTAGCGGACCCATAACTATTCCTGATGGCGAAGCTCTCATGAACATATGCTTTACGATTATCGGCGTTATCGGATACGATAGCCCACTCGTGGAGGATGGTGTAGTAACCGAATACACCCGGCCTGGTGCTGATAATGGAGAGATCATTGTCAATCCGGGTTCCATCGTAGTAACGGATAAAGCTTTCCTCGTTGAACTAACCAGGGAGGACGAAAACTGTGAAGGGTTTGACGATGGACGGATTACAGCTACGGCTAATGGCGCACAGGATCCCTATATTTTTTCCATCCGCAGAATACTGCCAGCACCGGAAGCATTGTTCCGGGATGCGGCTACGCGTAATGGTAATCCCGCCTCCACTACCTTCAACGGGCTTGAAGACGCTGAGTACGCCGTCCGGGTAGAAGCAGCTAATGGCGATATAGTCATTGATACTATAGAAGTTGAAGCTGGGCTGGATGTAGGGGTAAACCTCTTTCCTGATATGCAGCCGAGTTGCAATGGGTTTACGGATGGTATCATCAGAGCGGAGGTAACCGAAGGTGGTGTGGTAATAGTTAATCCACTAGCTGCAGGCTACACCTTCGCTTGGCAGAATAGTACAGCGATTGGAGACATTCGGACCGGCGTGCCTTCCGGGCAATACCAGGTTACGGTTACTGCGCCCAACGGACTTTGTACGAGTTTTGGTGTCGGTAACCTCAGTCAACCCGCTGATGTCCGGGTGCGCCCGGATAACCCCGTAGATGCAGTCAGCAACGCTACTTGTACCGGGGTGCCTGACGGCAGTATCACCATTACCGCCGATGGAGGCACGGGGCCTTACGATTTTATCTGGCCCAATATGCTTGGCACGGACCTTAACATGGTCGCCTCCGACCGAATGAACCTGCTGCCTGCTGCCTACGAAGTCATTGTAGAGGACAGTCGCGGTTGTCGGGATACCTCCAACTTCGTGGTGGACGCGCAGAAAATTTTAGGTATCGTCTCCGAAATAGATTCCATCACCTGTTTTGGTGATGCCAACGGTGTCATCCGTGTAAACGGAACCGCCAGCGGGGCAGCACCAGTAGGAAATTATGAAGTGAGCCTGGAGAACATGGTAACAATGGTAACGGGACCTTTTCAGGAAATCACCGATAATAATACCATTCCTTTCGAATTCAATAACCTGGGACCCGGTCAGTACGTAGTCATACTACGCGACATGGACCCAGCTGGCTGCCAGACCACCGACACCTTTACCGTCTTTGAACCGCCACTGCTCGAGATCGACGATAACCCTACGGTCAGGAATGAAACCTGTACCGTCGGAACCGACGGTAGCATTATGGTGTCGGTAAACGGTGGCACCATGCCCTACATCTACCGATGGGTAAACGATAGCCTGGATACGCCGATGGACACCATCACGCCCGGTAACTCCCTTGCCGCCCTGAGTGCAGATACCAACTACGTCCTCATCGTAACCGATGATAATGGCTGTATGGACTCCCTCAACTTCCGGATCAACGCTCCGGCTGGAGCCATGATCAGTATGATCGATACCAGCTTTATCTCCTGCCCCGGAGATAACGATGGTCAGCTGACCGTGGTCGCTGCCCCACCGGCCGGAGAGACGATCACTTCGATTAATTGGTATCGCCTGAACCCGGACGGGACTTTGGGCGCCCTGGTTGCTACCGGAGGCACTACTCAGAATAACCTCTCCATTGGAGACTATGCGGTAGAAGTCATTACCTCCAACTCCTGTAACGTATTTGGGCTGGGAGTCGTAGTTAGTCCCGGTGAAGTTTTCCTGCAAGACTTTGTCGCCAATGACCCACAATGTCCCGGTGATGCGAATGGCAGCATTTTCATCAACCCCGGAGGCGGTACGCCAAATGCGGATGGTACTTACAACTACGTATGGTCCACCGACCCATTTGCAGCACCTACTCAAAACCCCGCATTCACAAACTTGCGGGCAGGCAGCTATACCGTAACCATTACGGATGGAAACAGCTGTTTGCCGCCCTTTGATACGACCTTCATCCTGACCGACCCACCGGCGATCACCGGTACCTGGATGACCGTTCCGGTCAGCTGTCCGGACGATCTGGTGGCCGACGGACAAGCCACCTTCAGCGCAAGCTACGCTGACGGCTCCACCGGCGCTTTCAATTTCACCTGGACGGGCACTAACAATACAACGATGAATGCCAGCCAGAGTACGGAGATAGGACTGGCTCGCGGACCAGTATCCTTACGTGTTTCCGACGGTATCTGTCTGGCCTCCTTTACCGATACGATCCGCAGCCCCGAAGAATTTGAGGTGGAAATCGTGACGGATGCCGTGAGCTGTAATGGCTTAGCAGACGGTGCCGCAGCAGTCATCATCAGCGGTGGCACTCCTGGGTACGATTATGCCTGGTCAGTGGCCGCAGATATGGACAGCACCGTTACGGGCATTGCCGGCGGAGTTAATTATACCGTTGACATCACCGATGCTCGGGGGTGTTCTCCTGGCACACAGACTTTCGTGATTACCCAGCCGGACCCGCTAACGCTTTCTATCGATCTCGTCCAAACGACAGAGACCGTCCGTTGTGCCGGCGATGCAAACGGCCGGGTCAGTGTATTCGTCAGTAGCGTCAATAATAATGAACTGGCGACCAATCCATTCTCTTGGTCGGGTAATATTGCCGGAGCTAACGACATGTTGGCTACAGACCTCAGCCCTGGTGCCTACTCCGTAACCGTTACCGATATTGAAGGCTGTCAGGACAGCTTGCGTTACACCATTGGTGAGCCAGAGGCCATCGTTTTCAGTGTACTGCCAATTGAAGAGCCGATGTGTTTTGGTCAAACAACCCCAGTACTGATCGACACCGCTTTCGGAGGTACCTCTAACGGCATCGAAGACTTTACCTTCTCGGTAAATAATGATGGTTTCCGAATTCCGGTTGGCCAGACGGGCACGGCCTTTGCCGGAGAAGTAGTAGTAACCGTTTTTGATAGTGTAGGCTGTTCTGCCGATCAGACCTTCAGTGTTAATCAACCGCCGCAAATACTCATTGACCTGGCGGAAGAAATTACCATCGAACTTGGAGATAGCCTTACCCGCCTCAATCCGCTGGTCAGCCCGGCTGGTGACGTGTACGATTATCTTTGGACACCTGCCGACTTCCTCAGTGCAGACACGGTACGTAATCCCCTGATCTTCCCTTTTGAAAGTCGTGATTACGTCTTCCGGGTGACAAATGCTAATGACTGTGTGGCTTTCGCCGATATTTTCATTGAGGTCGATGCCAACCGTAACGTTTACATTCCAAATGTATTCAGCCCAAACCGGGACGGTCGCAACGAAGACTTCCGAATCTTTGCCTGCCAGGGCGTACGGAGCGTAAACACCGTTCAGGTCTTTGACCGCTGGGGTGGCCTGGTATACATAAATGACAACCTGGAACCGAATTGCCTGGACGGCATTCAGCTATGGGATGGCACCGGCCAAAACGGAAGACCGGTTAATCCCGCCGTTTTTGTCTACGTGATCGAAGTGGAGTTTCTCGATAACGCCAAGCTGCTGTATCGGGGAGATATTACCGTACTCAGGTAATCACATCTTAACCATTAAAAGGAAAGCCCCGGTACAATCTTGTACCGGGGCTTTCCTTTTCTAATAATTATTGCCACCCCATCTCAAACCTCGGGTTTCGGCGTCCCTAAGGGACGGGAAAGAAATAAAGTGTCGTTCTTGCTCTGGTGAATTTTGGTCGCTGGAGAGGCAAAAAACGTAGGCAACACCGTAGTGTTGGCGAGGCTTTTTAACGA
>JBLHRW010000150.1:0-10408 GCA_047626445.1 Neolewinella sp. | reverse complement strand
GAAACCTATGCCATGAGTGGCTACTCTTTTTACCATGAGAAGGATGGGCCCGGTACCGGCGAATACATTTTACTCGAAGGCGAGGTGTCGGTCGGAAAAATGAAGCTACCCGCCGAAAGGCATTGGTATTTAACTAAAAATAAACTTTACCTGGGGACGGACGAAATAATTGATTAATAACCTCCTAAGTCATGAGCCTCCTTAATACGCCCCAGGCCCCCCGCAACGAAGTAATCAATCCGATGAGTTCCGGTTTATTCCGTACAATTCCACTGGCCGCAGTCATTCTAGGCTTTGCCGTCACCGCTTTTTATTACGGTCAGCTTCCTGCGAAAATTCCGATCCATTTCGGAGTGGGAGGAAAAGCAGACAGCTTTGGCCCAAAGCTAATTCTTTGGCTGATTCCCGCCATTAATCTGGCATTGTTCTATGGCTTGGAGGCCGCTACCAAGACGAGTTACAAATGGTTTAATTACCCGGTAACGATTACGGAAGAGAATACCACCAGACAACACAATATTGCCCTACAACTGATTGCGGTAACACGCCTGGTAGTTTGCCTGATGATTTCCTTCATCGTCTATTCCATTGTCAAAACGGCCCTTGCCGGCGAGGCTCAGATCAATATGTTGATCATGGGTCTGTTTCTGATTGCCCTTTTTGGTAGCATTGGTTATTTCACTTGGCGAGCTAAGAGTAGTTCATAGTGGGTAGTCCATAAGTGGTGAGTAGTGTATGTAGCTTTGCCATGCTACTTATGGACTACTTACTATTTACTACCTTCGCAGCCAACCACCAGAACAGCAAATGAACGTCCTTCTTTTAGGCGGCGGCGGCCGCGAACACGCCATGGCATGGCGCCTCAGCCAGAGCCCCTTGTGCCAATCTCTTTTCGTGGCACCGGGTAATGCCGGCACCAGTGATTATGCGATCAACCTTGCCGTTGACCCCAATGATTTTCCTGCCGTAAAGGCGGCAGTATTAGCGCATCAGATCAGCATGGTGGTCTGCGGGCCAGAAGAACCACTGGTTCGCGGCGTTCAGGACTTCTTCAAGGCCGACGACGCGCTCAAGAACATTAGATTCATCGGCCCCAGTGCGGAAGCAGCGCAGCTCGAAGGCAGTAAAGCTTACGCCAAGGAGTTTATGGAGGAATTCAATATTCCTACCGCTGGCTACCGAACTTTTTCAGCCGCCACGCTTAGCGGGGGCATGGATTATCTGGATACCCGCCACCCGCCGATCGTACTGAAAGCCGATGGCCTCGCTGCCGGCAAAGGCGTTGTCATACTCAACGACGTGGGAGAAGCAAAGGTCGAGCTGGAAGCCATGCTGAGCGGAAAGTTTGGGGCTGCCAGTGAAGAGGTGGTTGTCGAAGATTTTCTAGACGGTATCGAGTTTTCCGTTTTCGTCCTGACCGACGGCAAAGACTACCGCGTTTTACCCGTTGCCAAAGATTATAAGCGCATTGGTGTTGGAGATACCGGCCCGAATACTGGAGGCATGGGCTCCGTGAGCCACCCGCCCTTCGTCGATGCAAATATGATGTCTAAGGTGGAGCAGCGCGTCATCAAACCAACGATGGAAGGCATCCAGGCCCGGCAACTGGACTACAAAGGATTCATTTTCATCGGCCTAATATCCGTGGAAGGGGAGCCTTTCGTCATCGAATACAATTGCCGAATGGGGGACCCAGAGACACAATCTGTTATGGCCCGCCTCGACTCCGACTTTCTACAGCTCTGCCTGGAAACAGCCGACGAAAAAATAGGCCAATCAACCATCAGTATCGATAGTCGCCAGGCGGCTACCGTAGTACTTGTCAGCGGAGGATATCCAGGAAGCTACGAGAAAGGCAAGCTGATCCTTGGCCTCGACGAGGTAACAGAGAGTATGGTTTTCCATGCAGGAACAAAACGAAATGAAGCAGGCGAGGTCTTGACCAATGGTGGCCGGGTGCTTGCCGTTACCAGCTATGGAGACACCTTTGAGGAAGCCCTCACGCAGAGTTACGCCAACGCACGAAAAATTCACTTCGCCGGGTCCAACTATCGGGGAGATATTGGGTTTGATCTTTAAGTGTTGCAGGGGTTGCCGTTGTTGCAACGCGCCCTGCAACGTGAGCGCAAGCGAACCTGCCCCCCTTGCAACGTAAACGAAAGCGAGCCCGCAAAACCATTAAAATCTGAACGTACCATGCATCTAGTCGCTCCCTCCCTCCTAGCCGCAGACTTTCGTCACTTAGACCAGGCCATAACTTTCATTAATGAAAGCGAAGCCGACTGGTTCCACCTCGACGTGATGGACGGCAACTTCGTACCGAACATTTCCTTCGGCCAGTTCATCATCGAGCAGGTGGCCAAGGATGCCACCAAAACCCTCGACGTACACCTAATGATCGATCAGCCAGGTCGTTACATTGAGAGTTTTGCAAAGGCAGGTGCCCACATCATTACCGTCCACGCCGAAGCCACCAACCACTTGCACCGGGTGATCCAGCAGATTAAAGCCGCTGGCTGTAAGGCCGGCGTAGCGATAAACCCGGCCACCCCCGTCAGTGTCCTGGAAGACGTTATCGAAGACCTGGACCTGGTGCTGATCATGTCCGTAAATCCGGGCTTCGGCGGCCAGAAATTCATCTATCGTAGCCTGGCTAAAATCCGCCAAGCGTATGACCTGATTACCGTCCGTAACAGCTCGGCCATCATCGAAGTGGACGGCGGTGTCGGCCTGCAGAACGCGCAAAAGATCCTGGAGGCGGGCGCCCGGGTACTCGTTGCCGGCAGTGCGGTGTTTAAGGCGGAAGATCCGGCGAAAGTCGTCAGGCAACTGAAGGCCATTTCGGGTAATCCGATCTCGATGGTGTAGGGAACTGGCCAACCCATACTTCTACTTAAGTACATCCAATTGAGAGCAGTACCTTTGCCCTTCTGCCCCTTCGCCACAACCTGATCCGACCAACTTGAAACAAGCCCCACCAAAAGTACGTCTACCCAAAATCCCATCGCTCCTACCTGCCCGTCGTTGGACGCTGGCCAACGGCCTGCCCGTAGTGGCCATTGATGGGGCGGAGGTCCCCGTGCTCCGCGTAGAAATGATCTGGGATGCCGGCCGGCCTTTCGAGAGTAAACGGCTGCAAGCCGGAGCCACCGCGGATATGATGATAGAGGGCACCACCCAACGGCCAGCTGCCGACCTGGAAGCCTATTTTGAACAGTATGGCACTAATCTTGGTCAGCCAGACTTGATGGATACGGGCAATCTTTCGCTGTCCACCATTCTCCGTCACGCTCCGAACGTGCTCCCTGTAATGGCAGAGGTGATCGCCGAACCGGCATTTACCGAGGCCAGCTTCGTCCGCTTCCAGAAGCGTTGGCGACAGCGTCTCCGGGAAGGTATGAGCGACAACGACACCCTGGCCTTCCGCCTCATCACGGAGTCCATCTTCGGCTCCACCCACCCCTACGGTTACAATGGCTATTCGCCCGATTACGACCACCTGACGCTGGATGATGTAAAGTCCTATCACCGTTCGCACTTTCATGCCAGCAACGCTACGTTGTTCGTGACCGGAAAACTCACCACTGAGGTAGAAAACCTTTTGGACAGGACCTTCGGACAGCTCCCGATTGGCCACAGGCCCGAAGCCCCTTTGCCCTCACCAAAGATTACACCGCCGGAGTTACTTCAGGTGCTCCGCCCCCGGGCACAACAAACGATGATCAGGCGCGGACGTCGGGGCATCAATATCCAACAGGAAGACTACGCCGGGCTGGTGGTCCTCGACACCATTTTCGGCGGCTATTTTAGCAGCCGGTTGATGCGAAATATCCGAGAGGAAAAGGGCTTCACCTACGGCATCGAAAGTGACCTCGACACCTTCCGCTTCGACGGCTCGTTCGGGGTACAAGCCGACGTAGCCAACGAAAACCTAGGCAACGTACGGCGCGAAATCGCCATTGAAATCGACAAATTGCTGCAACATCCTGTTCCTGGCGCGGAACTGGACATGGTCCGCGCGTACCTCGCTGGTAGTCTGTCGATGGAACTGGACGGACCTTTCGGCCACGGCTACCGGCACCGCTCGGCGCTCATCAAGGGCTACGACCCCGTTCAGTTATTGGGTCGGTTGGATGATGCAGTCCGCAACATCACTTCGGCGGAGCTACAGGACCTGGCGCAGAAATACCTTAGCCCTGGAGAGGACTGGGAGGTTATTTTGGGTGGGGCTGAACGAGTGGAGGGAGCTCGGGTGGTTAGTGCTTTGGATGTGCCTTTGGGGGTTTAAGGTAAGAAGAGGCGCGGGCGCGGGTGCAAAGAAAAAAGATTAGGGAGCATCGAAAGCACCACATTTTTTTTATCTTTAAACCTAAATAAAAGATAATTCTCTTGACAAGAACCATCTAAACTCCTTTTATTAAACATCTATACTTGTGTATTTTCCTAAGTACGACTCTAAAATTGCTACAGCTTTTTTTATTTACCTCGGCCTGCTGGTCCTCGGAATGACGTTCACGAACCCTGCATACAAAGCAGGTTTATCGGCTAGAGCTGCAAAATTGTGGATGGGGTATTTAGGACCAGCTATTGCCACGGGGCTTATCCTTTATCAAGTGTATGGAGGTCCAAAAACCAAAAATAGTGGCTTGTTTCCTATTTTATGGGGGGTATTTGGAGTCATCATCAGTTCTTTAGGGGGCTTAGAGTCTGGAAAAGGGGTGACCATTTTGGTAGTGTTTCTGGCAGGCCTTTTATGGCTTGGTGATGTAATAGGTCGAAATGGTAAGTTTAACACAGCACGTAAATGGTTCGAAGAGACTTCAGAAGAGCAATTCGTTACTCACTTTACACAAATCAAGAGTTTCCCCTTTGAGAATAGGGATCTTGCTAAAATCCGGTCTTTAGAGGATATGAAAAGGGTGACCTATTTCCTTGAGCGTTCTAACCAAAAAATCACTCTGACTTATTGTAAGACAATAATCTTTAAGGAGAGAAGTCTTAGCTTGATCAAGTTCGAATCCCCTGGTCTTTTTGGTGCACTAATGGTAGACCCTGAACGTCAGCGGGCAAGCCTTGACATATCGGGTAAAAAAATTAACCGCGAGTATTTTAAATCAGATGTAAAGCTTTATTTACTGACGAAGCTTTCACCCAAGGACCGACCAGAAGCCTAAGAGGAGTTCCACCAGGAGAGATCAGTAAGTACTCGAATATTGCCTACTGCTGAACGAAGGACTCCTCTTGTTGTTTCGGGCCCCTCCCCAATGCAGGCAAAAGAGAAAGCCTTGGGTTATAGTCTCATCCTTCGGAGTAGAAGTTCCTTCCCCGGATATAACAGGCGCAAGGGAGCAGCCCCAAGCGGCAGCCAATTCGCCCAATCCCTCTATTCACCCATTCACCGCTCCACCTCCCCCTTTTTTCTCCAAAAACCAGCCACACTGCCCAAAAAAACCTCCCTTACACCCGCGTCCGCGCAAAAAAAAGCACGCAATGTCAATAAAAAGCCATCCGCTTAACAATAAAGGCCGTATTCTGCCGCTTTACGATGACTTTTTGCGACTTTTGCGAAGGCCATCAGACCGCTTTACGACGGTAATATAGCGGGCCAGCCAAGAGCTGCCCAACTTGCTTCTAAACACGCCTTCAGACACAACAAATAAATGAGGTTTTTCAGCCTATTTCAGCAGAATTTAGCCATCGACCTGGGCACAGCCAACACCCTGATCATTCAGAATGGGGTAGTGGTTGTCAATGAGCCTTCGATCGTGGCCATCAACCGTAAGACCGAGGAGACGATTGCCGTCGGTCGGCGGGCGATGCAGATGCACGAGAAGACGCACGACACCATCCAGACGATACGCCCGTTGAAAGATGGCGTAATTGCCGACTTCCGTGCCGCAGAACATATGATCAAGGGGATGATTGACATGATCGGCACCCGCCGCTCTTTCTTCACCCACCTCAAAATGGTCATCTGTATCCCCTCCGGCATCACCGAAGTGGAAAAGCGCGCCGTTTTCGAAAGCGCTGCCCGCGTTGATTCCAAAGAGACGTACCTGATCTACGAACCCATGGCTGCTGCCCTGGGTATCGGTCTTGACGTCGAAGAGCCCATCGGCAATATGATCATCGACATAGGAGGTGGCACGACGGAGATTGCCGTCATCGCCCTTTCCGGCATTGTCTGTGATCAGAGTATCCGAACGGCGGGTGATGAATTCACGGAGAACATCGTCAACTACATGAAGCGTACGCACAACATCCTGATCGGAGAGCGTACCGCTGAAAAAATTAAGATCGCGGTGGGCTCCGCCCTTCCCGAACTCGACGACCCTCCCCCACCCTACGCCGTCAACGGCCGCGACCTCCTCAACGGTATCCCCCGCCAGATCACGGTCACCTATCAGGAAATTGCCACCGCACTCGACGAAAGCATCGTCTCCATCGAAGAGGCCATTATTCGTGCCCTAGAGACGACGCCGCCCGAGCTAGCCAGCGACATTTACAGCACCGGCCTCTACCTCACCGGTGGTGGTGCCCTGCTCCGCGGCCTCGACAAGCGCCTCAGCGCTAAAACCCAGCTGCCCGTCCACGTGGCCGACGACCCGCTCTCTGCCGTTGTTCGTGGAACCAGCAAAGCGCTTAGCGATACCAACCGTTTCCGCGCAATCCTTGTACCGTCCAGCAGCGTTAGTTAGGAAGCAGGTTACACGTTGCAGGTTGCAGGTTACAAGTTGCAAGTGCATCCCCCGGAACCTGCATCTTGCTACTTGTAACTTGCAACCTGAATGGAACAACTCCTCCGCATATTCTACAATAACGGCAGCTTCATCACCTTCGTGGGGCTGCAATTGTTGTGTATGTACCTGATCGTTAATTTCAACAGCCCGCAGAGTAAAATTTTTGCGGAGACGATGTCGGTCAGGGGAGGCAGTGTGAACGATGCCATCAGCGAAGTCAACGATTACCTAGACTTCGAGGAACAAAACCAGGTACTGCAGCGAGAGATTGCCCGACTAAAAGGCTTGTTGCCGGAGGCACAATACAGTACTGACATTTCGATCGACAGCATCGACGACCGAACCGACCTCCAACGATACACTTTTTTGGCGGCCAACATTGTCAATCGCTCTCCGTACCGCCCCAACAACACCTGTGTTATTGACCGTGGTACCCAACTGGGCGTAAAACAAGGTCAGGGTGTAGTCGACAATCAGGGGCTGATCGGCATTGTGGACCTGCCTACGGAACGACACGCCCGGATAATTTCCATCCTGCACCAGTCGTCCCGAATCAGCGCCGGCCTCAGCAACGGACACTACGGTACCCTGCGCTGGGACGGGCACGATCCCCGTCGAATGACCGTAACGGACATTCCTGACTATGCACAAGTCATTCCCGGAGACACATTATATACTACAGGCTATTCAAACATTTTTCCTACCAGACAAATGATAGGAACGGTAGAAAGCACCGAAGTTCAACCCGGGACAGGAAGCCAGGACCTAACTATTTTACTGTCCAATGAGCCTTTAAATTCTGCCAACGCCTACGTTGTCCAGGACTTATTCAAGGAAGAACTCGAAGCCCTCAAACAACAACGCTAAGGAAGGAATGAGAGGAGTCGACACCATAAGTAACATCATCCGCTTTCTCCTGCTGGTTTTCCTGCAGGTCTTCATTTTCCGGCAGGTTAAACTCGGCTGGGGAGGCGCTGATTATATTTTTGTAATGGTTGCCCCGCTGTTCATCGCCTTATTGCCATTACGAACACCACGGCCGTTGGTGGTCATATTTGCCTTCCTGATGGGCCTCAGTGTCGATTTCTTTTACGAGACCCTCGGCGTTCATGCTGCCGCAGCAACATTTACCGGCTACATCCGCCAGTTTGCACTAGCTTTTCTTGCTCCTAAAGATGGATACAAAGTAAAAGCCCGTCCGGATGGTAAAGACCTAAGTCGTACCTGGTGGATTCAATACCTGGGCATCGTGATAACCGCCTACGCCGTTTTCTATTTCAGTATGGAAGCCTTTTCTCCAGTTTATTGGCAGCAGATATTGTTAAAGAGCTTGTTTACCATACCTATCTCGTGGCTGCTGTGCGGAATCTTAGTATCTTTCCTCAGGCCCCGTATTTAGAGCTCAGAGAACTATGCAAAGTGCAAAAAAAAGGCTGGACAATCGTGGTGTCGTCATTCGTGCCCTGTTCGTCATCGTTGCAGTATTGTTGCTGGGTAAAGCAGCACAGCTTCAGATATTCGAGACCGAATGGAACGAGCGGGCCAATAGGGTCGGTTCAAGCAAGGTTAAACTCTATCCGGCCCGGGGGCTGATGGCTGACCGTAACGGAGAATTGCTCACGATCAATGAGCCCATGTACCAGATCGAAATGACCTATCGGAGCTTTGCGAAGAATAATGCAAATTTTGATACCCTGGGCTTTTGTAACCTGTTGAACATTACCCCCGAATATTTCGTCGAGTGTATCCCTAAAAAATGGGGCTTCAAATACACCAAGCGCAAACCATTCATTTTCCTGCCCAACGTTTCCCGGCAGATGTATGCCACCTTCCAGGAGAACCTCTTTCGGTTTTCCGGTTTCTCGGCCAGTTTACGCAGTTCACGGGGGTATCCTCAACCCGTAGCAGCGCACCTACTTGGCTACATGAGCGAGGTAGACCAAAAGGCCATAGAAACAGGAGATGGTCGATATGTAACGGGAGATTACCATGGTCTGTCAGGCCTGGAGTACCAGTATGAAAGCATGCTGCGAGGAGAGAAAGGAGAAAAATGGTTATACCTTGATCGTCTCGGACGAGACGTAGGTAACGTGAAAGCTGAACAGGACGCAATTGTCGGTGCCAACCTAGTTACCACCATTGACCTCCAGCTGCAGCAGTACGGTGAAAGCCTGATGGTCAATAAGGTAGGAACAGTGATTGCCATTGAACCGGCTACCGGAGAGATCCTATCCATGATCTCAGCCCCTACTTATGATCCTAATTGGCTCCGGATCGGGCGTGGCCGTAGCCAGGCGTTTACCCAGTTACAGCGAGATACGCTACAACCGCTGCTCAACCGCGCCATCAATGGAAAGTACGCGCCCGGGTCTCCATTCAAGACCCTGGTTTCCCTCATCGGCCTTGAAACCGGCACCCTAACCCCCGATCGGGGAATGGTCTGCAATGGTGGTTTCACCAGCGGAGGCAAGGTATTGCTCGGATGCCACGCCCACGGTTACATCAATAATGTAGAAGAAGCCATTGCTCAGAGTTGCAACAACTACTTTGTCACTGCCTGGCTAGAAAACATTAACCGGTTTGGCAGTGAGACGCCGGTAAAGGGTATCGATGCGTTTAACGACTATCTCTCCCAGTTCGGGTTGGGACAAAAATTGGGCATCGACTTCCCTGGAGAGATCAGCGGTTTTATTCCCGGTAGTGAATTCATCAACAAAAGCGAGAAAGGAGAACGATGGAAAGCCATCTACTATCGAGCCTTAGCTATTGGGCAGGGACAGTACGAGATGACCAGCCTCCAAATCGCCAACTTCATCGCAGCCATTGCGAACCGGGGGCACTGGTTCACACCACACCTGATCAGGCAAGTCCAGGAGGGCAACGACGCCGTTACCCGGCCGCTCACGCCTGAACGTCACGACATCGACATCGATCGCCAGCACTTTGAGACGGTGGTGAGGGGCATGCGCCAAACCGTGTTGAACGGTACCGCCCGTCGAGCAAATATCCCAAACGTCGAGATTTGTGGCAAGACGGGAACCGTGCAGAACCCTAATGGAGACGACCACTCAGTTTTTACCGCTTTTGCCCCCCAGAACAACCCCCAAATTGCCATTCTCGTCTACATTGAGAACGGTGGCTATGGTGGCACCATCGCCGCCCCCATCGCCAGCCTGATGGTGGAACGTTACCTCAATGGTAGTATCGCCAAAAACAGGAAATACCTGGAACAACGCATGTTTGATACCGACATGACCAAGCGGGGGGAGACGACTATTCGGGAAGTGAAGTAAACTTGGTTTATTGGCCCATTAGTTCGGTGGTCCTCCTGTCTTTTTTGGCGCGGACGCAGGATGCAAAAATGGTTGGAGAAGCAAGGAGGATATAACACCCTTAAGCAAATACTTGCCTGTTACCATAACGTAATCCTTTTTTCAGTTAGCCAGAACCTGTACTCTGTAGAATTCGTTTTAGTAATAAACCAGGTAACTATTCAGGGTGCCGAGCGAGCCTCATATAGTCAGTATTCCCAGGTGTAAACAACTTGACAAGTTCTTCCACGGGGTCCGCGCCACGTTTTATCGCGGTTGCCACAAATGATCTGACGTTCATAAATTCCTGACCTGCCTTCAGTGACCGGAAGCCGCCCGATATCTTTTGTCGAACCT
>JBLHRW010000149.1:0-10468 GCA_047626445.1 Neolewinella sp. | reverse complement strand
ACCTGCCCGTTCGGCGCAAATACCTTACGCATTCCATCCAGTTTTCCACCCCGATAAAATTCTTCGTAAGCAAGTTTACCCTGCGGCCCGAACTCCTGGAATATTCCTTCTTTTTCTCCGGTTTCCGAATCTACGAAGAAAACCTTACGGAAGCCCAGGGCATCCGTTTCTTCTCGTTGTTCCAGGCCATCGCCACAGGAAGATAAAATTAAGCTTAACGTCAGGATAAGGTACGGGAGGTGCTTCATGTCGTAAATTTACCGTTGGAAAATGATTTATAGCGTTATCAGTATTGTCGGGGGAATTAATCTTTTTACTGTTGGTGGATAGTATTAATATCTGCAACATCTGAAATACGTACGATCAGCCTTCAATTATTGATAGCCTCAGAATTCCGCTACAACCTGAATTATAATGCTCAAAACGATCACCACCTGCCTTCTGGTATTCACCTCTTTTTTTCTGTTCGCTCAACCTGACACTACTGCCGATCAGGAGGAAGCAATGGCCTACCTCATCGAGGCCAGCCGGGCAATTGATCCCAATCGTTACCACGACGTCCGTGGCACCCCCTACCGCTATAAAGACTTCGGTCAGATCATCGTTTACGACGCCACACTCAATGAGTACCCACTTGAGCGGGCCAACCTCAATGGCTTCACCAACCAGGTTGAATACTATGGTTCTGATGGCACCATCAGAGAGCTTAGCCCTCAGAATTTCCTGCGGTTAGAGGTACCTCAGCAAGACGGTAGCAAGCACGTTTACGGCCGGGGCATCAACCCCAAGTTCCGCGATCGCTACGCACAGATCATCTACCGGGGCGACTACATTACCGCCACTATGGTCTACGACGTAATCAACGATGAAAAGGTGGTACAGAGCGTTGGCGAGACGCTGAAGTTGCGTCGCTTCAACGCTAAATCCTTGCACTATGCAATGGTCGACGGTGACTTCATGACCCTAAAAATGAACGCGAAGCGCCTCGCCGCAGACCTCGGGAATAAGGCCGCACTTCTTAAATTCATCAAGAGTGAACAGCTCAAGGTCAATCAAGATGCCGACCTGGTCCGGATTTATGAGAAGGCGGATAGCTTGTTTGAGTAAGGTTACAACAGCAGGCCCGGAGGGTCGCCCGATTTAGCGATGTGGCTTACCCCATTGTTTTCGTTGTTTAACATACCTAAAAGTCAACTCGATGAATCCATTGCGAACGCTAAGTTCTTTCCTGGTAGTTCTACTCCTGCTGACCTGCTCTGCTTGCTCCAATTCGTCGCCTGCACCTGCGGCCGCGCCCGAAAAAGATGCCGTCACCAAATCCGCCATCGAGGAGCGGCTGATCTCCGAGCTCAGTCCCTCCTCGGACCGAGCTGGAAAGGAGAGAAATGCCATCATTAACCGGGCCATCGACCAGAATTACGACGTTTACGCTGCCCCCGAAGGCTATTTCTATGAGATCCTAGACCCCGGTGAATTCACCCCACTAGTTACCGGCGATATCGTCTCCGCCCACTACCAGGGGAGCTTTCTTGATGGCACCGAATTCGACAACAGCCGTAAACGTAACGCGCCCCTTCAGTTCTACGTCGGGGGCCTGATCGAAGCCTGGAACCTGGCCCTCCTGCGGGCTAAACCAGGCGGCAGCATACGGATCCTCACCCCCAGCGCACTGGCTTATGGTGCCGAAGGCCTGGTGGCCCCACGTGGAGATACACTCGTGCCCGCCCATACGGTCCTTGAATTTGTGATCGACGCCATCCAGATTTACGAAGAGTAATTACTCTTCCATAAGGGTAAGCCGAACAAAATCGTCCAGACTAACCTGCTCCGGCCGGCGCTGAAAAAACTCATCTGAGGCCAATACTTCATCGGAGAAAGCAGTTTTCAGGCTGTTCCGCAGCATCTTCCGGCGCATACCGAAGGCCGCTTTCACGACGTGCTTGAAGCGTCCCCATTTCTCATCGGGCACTAAAGGAACCGCTCGGCGTTCCATCCTGATCACTGCACTTTCCACCCTGGGTGGCGGGGCAAAATTCCCCCGACTGACGTTCAGTACCAGCTCCCCCTGATACCGACACTGGACCAAAACGCCAATTACGCCATAGGTTTTCGAGCCATGACCGGCCAGCATGCGGTCAGCAACTTCCTTCTGGAACATACCCACCATTTCAGGAATCTGGTGGTAATTATCCAGCATCTTGATCATGATCTGGCTGCTAATGTTGTAGGGATAATTACCGATCAGGCCAAAGGATTTATCTCCGAAAATCTCGTCAAGATTCGCTTTCAGAAAATCCCCAGGTACAATCCGCTCGGATACCTCGGGATAATGCGCCTCCAGGTAGCTGATCATATCTTTATCCGCCTCGCTCACCGTAAGTTCAAAATCGGCTTTGCGTTCCAGCAGATGCTTGGTGAGCATCCCCTGGCCAGGCCCCACTTCCAGGACATGGTCATACTGGTCGGTAAGGGTCAGCGCGTGAGCGATCTGGTGGGCGTAGTGTTCGTTGGTCAGGAAATGCTGGCCGTAGGATTTTTTTGCGCGCATGGGGCAAAGGTAGTCTTGTAGTCTGGTAGTCTTGTGGTCTTGTAGTACTAGAAAAAATGGAAACTCTGCCTCATCAAATTACGGTGCCTAGTTCTGATTTGTTTTAAGGGAACCTTTACGAGCAGAGCGAGCATCCCCGTGCGGTAGCTCTACCAGACTACAAGACCACCAGACTACAAGACTAAAAAGGGCGCGGCCGCAGGTGCAAGAGAAAGAACAGAGGAGCAAGAAAAAAGGTGCGCCAGGCCCGGAGGGCCGTCTCTCGTAGCGAGGGGTGACCGACGATCCGTAGGATCGAGGGAACCCCTCGTTTTCGTTGGTTCGTTAGTTAGTTGGTCTAGGCTAGCCCTTGCCCAGTCAACCGCCGAACCGCCAACCAAGCCATCAACCCACTACCAGTTTCCAGGCAGGCTTCGTCGACGTCGAAGGTGTCCGTATGGACGGGGCTATTGATACCACGCGCAGCGTTGCCAATGCCCAGGCGGTAGAAGCAAGCCGGCAGGTGGTGGGTGTAAAAAGCGAAGTCTTCGCCCGTCATCCGGATGGGCAGTTCTACGGCCCGGTCTTCGCCGAGGTAGCGGCGGGCTTCATCCCAGGCCCAGCGGGTGAGGGTTTCGTCGTTTTTCAGGAAGGGATAACCATGGCCAATTTCCAGCTCGGCAGATCCGCCGAGGGCGGCGGCCATCCCGGTGACCAGTTTATTCAGTCGTTGGTGCAGTTCTTTGCGCCAGGCCTCATCGAGGGTTCGCATGGTACCCAGCAGCCGGACGGCATTGGGGATGATGTTGGTGGCTCCGCCCTCGCTTTCGATCCGGCCGAAGGTGATTACGGCTGGCAGGGTGGGATCCGTCTGCCGACTGATCAGTTGCTGGATGGCGGTAACGATGTGTGCGGTGATCACAATCGGATCCACCGCATTATGTGGCATGGCGCCGTGGCCTCCTTTACCTCGTATGGTAAGGTAGAGTTCGTCTGTACTGGCCATGTAGATCCCCGGTCGGAACCCAACTGTCCCGGCGGGCAGCGGAGGGTGTACGTGCTGGCCGAATATGGCCGCCGGCGTCGGATTTTTCAGCGCTCCGTCTTTGATCATCAGCGTGGCTCCGCCCGGTAATTTTTCCTCGCCGGGTTGGAACAACAACCTTACCGAACCGGAAAAATGATCCTTTACGTCATTCAGTATCGCGGCGGTGCCCAGCAAACTACTTGAATGAACGTCGTGTCCGCAAGCATGCATCACGCCTTCGTTTTGGGACCGGTACGGCACGTCATTTACTTCCTGGATGGGCAGGGCGTCGATGTCGGCCCGCAGGGCGACTACCGGCCCACTTCCGCGTTCTCCTTTTACCTCCGCCAGTAGCCCGGTACCGGCAATCTCCCTAAATGGAATCCCCAGTTCTTTAAGCTGGCTGGCCAGGTATTGTTGGGTGGCTGTTTCTTCGAAGCTTAGTTCGGGGTGGGCGTGTAGGTGGCGGCGGATACCTACGGTCTGTTGGTGGTTCGTTCGGGCTGCTGCGGTTATTCGTTTTTGGAGGTCGGACATTTACAATGATTTGCGTGTGTGAGGTTCACTACCCTAAGGTTACTGGTGTTGCTGGGGACTTAGTGGTGCATCAAGTTTGATTCTAGCACTTTGCATATAGGCTTTCTAACGCCGAGCATTCCGTCATACCTCCCTGCCTGGGGCCTACTTTTGTTTGGGCAAAAGTAGCAAAACCCTTTGGCTGTGTCCCCGGCTGATCACAAATGCTCCCCCTGATGAACTAAAATACAAAAACTCGCCACGAAACCTCCTACTTCGCGCTCCAGCTTTTCGGTTACAGCAACTTTTCGGAAAAGTAACAGCTTGGTGGTGGCTCATACAACTTGCATTTATTAAGGTCCATCAGGGGCAGCATTTGTGGCCGAGGCCGCCGGCAGGCATGTGAGACGGGAGACCACTTATAGACATAGCCTATTTCTTCCTCTAAACAGGATACATTTTGATCGTTAAGGAACATCAATTTAATACCTGTCCTGATTGAAGCGTAGTCATCGTGTTGCTGACCGAGCCAATGAAACGCTTGCATAGCCTTGGCTACGCAAGTGTTTCATTGGTGAAGGGCAGTGCCGCGAGGGCAAGCTGCAAATCGGACAGTTATTGAATTGACGTTCCTAAAAGCGTAGTTCAACGTTCTGTTAGACTGAACACCCAAACGGACCAACCAGGTAAGTACCAAACGGGCAATCAGCTCAACGCAAAGTGATACTTTCCATAATGCTACCAACAATCAACTGGTCCACCACCTCCTGCCCTTCCACCACGGCGCCAAAGATGGTGTAGTCGCCGTCGAGGTGCGGTGTTGCCCGGTGGGTGAGGAAAAACTGTACATCTTCGGTATCCTTCCCGGAACTGGCCATACCGATCAACCCGGCACGGTCCCAGCGAACGCCGGGAGTCTCCGTTCGGATGCGGAAGTCTTCCGCTCCGAAGCCGTCGCCCTGCAAGCCACCGCCCTGCGCCACGAAGTTGGGGACAACCCGGTGGAACAGCTTCCCATCGTAGTAGCCTTTCTTCACCAGTTCCAAAAAGCTGGAAACGGTAGCCGGAGCAATATCTGGCCAGAGTTTAAGTACAATTCGGCCTGCTTCGGTCCGGATAACAACTTCCTTACCTGCATCCGTTCCGATCAGTTTCCAGTCAATTGGTTTGGCCGGAGCCTTGGCTTGGTTTGGGCCTGGAGCTTCTTCTCCGGCCAGGGCGGCACGAGCCGCGTCCACGGCCTGGTAGGCTTCGATGTCCCGCGGAAGTTGGAAGCCCATTAATGAGGTGCTCATCCAGTCGATTTCCGGATAAAAGGGGCGGTAAATGGTGGCTTTTTGCGCGAGAGCGTTAGCGGCAGACGTCGCAGGCCCCACCTCGAGGCCGTAGATCATTTCGCGGAAATAAATTGACAGGTCATAACGGACCCGCCGGCTGCTTTTCTTGAAGAAAACGTTGAAGCCCTCCCGGTTACTGATCGTCTGCAGTGCACCAGCGGCAGCGCTGCGCACCGTTGGTTGATTGCTTTGCTGGTAGAGTTCGTAAATATTGCGGTAGTTCCAGGGGTATTCCGCCAGAGCCACCAGTATTTCTGCCCGTTCGAAGGCGTCGGTAGTTTTGGTAAAGGCTTCCTGGAGGTCATAGTTAAGGAAGCCACGGTAATCCGTAAAGTACAGTGGTAAGTGCCGTTGCGCAGCGGCATAAAGCACGTAACGAACGTCGGGCTTCAGGGAATCCCGGGCGAGCTGGCGGTAGAACGTAGCATCGGCATCTTGGCCATTATCCCGGAGGAACTCTGCGGCAGAGCGACGGACCAAGGGGTGCTCATCGCTTAGTCTTTCAACAATGGGTTCCCGAACGCTGGAGTAATCGAAACTACTCAAGGCGCGGAGAATTTCGGTACGAACCCGCCAGTCTGGTTGGGCGCGCAGCGCGCGCAGCAGGGCAACCCTGTCGGCTGGTTTCCCTCCACGGCCGAGCGTCCTGACCGTTCCCATCAGCACGTCTGGATCTTGCTCGGTGCGTAAGACCTGGCGGAGTTGTTCGTCGCTGCTGGAGTCTACCTTAACGGCAAAGCGCTGCAAGAACCAGGCAGCGGGCCGGCGAACTTCGTAAGGTGCTGCTCCATCCAACATCAAGGCCAGCATTTTAGCATCGCCAGCCGGTGACTGTAATTCACGGCGAGCGAAATAGAACAGGCTCCAGGCCTGTCCGGCGATGAGCAAGGTATCCTGGTTCGTGTAAGTTGAAATTCCGCTGATAAACTCCTGGCTCTGTTGATCACCGGTTTTCCCAACTGCCGCCAGTAAAGTTCCATTATAGGCGCGGTAGGT
The DNA here is from genome assembly GCA_047626445.1 of Neolewinella sp. Classification (GTDB taxonomy): domain Bacteria; phylum Bacteroidota; class Bacteroidia; order Chitinophagales; family Saprospiraceae; genus Neolewinella. The sequence continues at coordinate 4,065 of JBLHRW010000149.1, read as the reverse complement.
ACCGCCGCCATCAAAGGCCCGGCTCAAAGAATCGGCAGCACGGGGAGCGCCGCTTTGCCCCAAAGCATAAGCAGCGGCCGTTCTGATCAGTTCATTATCTTCATCAAGCAGTCCGCAGAGCCCGTCCAGGGCAACATCCGATATCTCTGGAAAGCTGCCAAAAGCCCTGGCTGCCAGGTAGCGGTAGCTGGGGTTATCACTACTGAGGTAGTAGATCAGGCTGTCGGAGTTCCTGGCATTCTGGTGATTATAGATCAGGTGGTTGATCGGGTCGTTCAAATCGACACGGACACCTTCAATCTTCTTGTCTTGCGGAGGGATACAGGCGCTGAGTGCTACCAGGAGCCCGAACAACGGTAAACTTCTGCAAAGAGTACGGATGGTACTGGAACCGATAATGGAGGACATGGTACAAAGGCTGGTTTCATGGGTGAAGGTAGTTAAGGGACGCCGTATAAATAGCGTTCGGTTAAACGCTTGCGCTCGTGCTGCTGCTCTGCGCTGGACAAAAGCTTCCAGGGCTAGTATAGTGTCAGGGAGATTTCTGCATCTTCCTGCAATGCTTTTCAGGAACTGGTGGACCACTGAACTTCCATCATTAAAGGCCATTAGCCGGGGGTATTTTCGTCGTCCTCGTCCTAATGTCCGTCTGATTTCGAAGATAAGACAAACCTAAAAACGATATTTAAGCGTTATCTTGGCAACAATAACCCCTCCAAAAAGTGAAAAAAATAAATAAATACCGCCGCTTTTTTAGTGAATTCGGCTTTTGGGCCAAAATGAAGCATTACGCTAAGGCCGCCGGCGTAAAGACGGTATACTCGGCACTACTGCTGTTCTATGCCTATAAAAGAAAGGAGACACCGGCCTGGGCCAAAAGGTCGGTCGTCGGGGTCCTCGGCTATCTGATCATGCCATTAGATCTTATTCCTGACCTTTCGCCAATCATTGGTTATACAGATGACCTTGGTTTTCTGAGCATGTGCCTGGTAATCATCGCCGCTTTCATCAACGACGAGGTAAAAGGACAGGCCCGTGAAAAGCTGACCCAATGGTTCCCTACTATTGAAGAAGCGGACCTGGCCGAAGTTGATGACAAACTGTAACCTCCCCTGATTATCGGAAACCGTAGTAAACCGACTCTCCCCTCCTGCTCCGTAACCTTTCCTTGCACCTGCGGCCGCGCCTGAGGTTCTAAAAGCGTACCTTATTGCCTTAGGAATTGTGGCTTCCTCTAGATTCATTGCCATTCAAACGCCGCAGGTCCGTATATTGGCCCACTATGAGTAAAGCCGTGAAATCCAAGGCCCTTCTGGAAGAAGTTGAGGCCTACGTGGAAAAGTTTATTCAGGAAGAAGTTAAAGCTGATTTCGTCTACCATAATTTTCAGCACACCTGTGCGGTGGTGGAAGCAGCTACTGAATTGGCCGATTATTATGAAGTAAGCGAAGATGATCGCCTGGCCATTATTCTTGCTGCCTGGTTTCATGACACCGGTTACGCTGAAGGTTGGGAAGACCACGAGAACCGCAGCGTGACCAACGCCATTAACTGGCTGGCTAGCCAGGGTGTTGCTGACCGCGACCTCATCAATAACATCAGCGGAGCCATCCAGGCAACACAGATGCCCCAACAGCCGAGAAACTTTCTGGAAGAAATCGTTGCCGACGCCGACCTAAGCCACCTTGGCGATCTGAGCTATTGGGATCGGTGTGGTCGGGTACGGCAGGAGTTTGCGATTACCCGTAATATGATCATGTCGGACCAGGAATGGATCGACTTCGAGCTGGCCTTTATGCTCAACCATGAGTACCATACGGAAGCCGCCCGAGAAATTTTTGGGGAGCGAAAGAGCAAGCACGTCAAGCAACTGTACAAACGTAAAAAGGCGCTATTTCCCGATCAGACGCCAACGAACCTCGAAGAATTAGGGAAGGCAAAAGAGAACAAAAAGGCCCTCAAAAAACTAAAGAAGGCAGTAGCCAAGGCTACAGAAAAAAAGCCTGACTTCAAACCTGGTCGTGGCGTCGAGACCATGTACCGCGCAACTTACCGGACGCACGTTAACCTGAGCAGTATTGCCGATAATAAGGCCAACATCATGCTCTCGGTCAACGCCATTGTGCTTTCCGTTGTGGTCGCTAACCTAGCCACTAAACTAGATTCTAACCCCCACCTGGTCATTCCCACGATCATTTTAGTGGGCGTTTGCCTATCCTCTTTATTCTATGCCATTCAGGCAACGCGACCAAAGGTAACGGAAGGCAAAAGCAGCATGGAGGACATCAAGGCCCGCCGGTCCAACCTGCTCTTTTTCGGCAATTTTTACAATATGCCGATCGATGATTTCCATTATGGAATGATGGAGATGATTCGAGACGAGGACTTCCTTTATTCCTCGATGACGCGTGATTTGTATTACCTCGGCGTTGTCCTGGCCAAAAAGTACAGCTTCCTGCGAATCTGCTACAATATTTTCCTATTCGGCATTATTCTGGCAGTCCTCGCCTTCCTTGTCGCCATCGTTTACCATAACGCTACTATGGGCACCACTTAGATAAAAATTCACTGCGCTCGTTTTCTTGGTAGACGCGCTCCGCGCTCGTAGACGGCCTGCGGCCCTAATAGATTGATACGTGCTACGCGCTTGTAGCCCGTCTACCAAGGCCGAAGGAAAGCTTCCGTGTGCTGGAGCCTATCAATCTCCAAGTGCGAAGCACGGTCTACCAAGGGAGCGAAGCGACCATCTACCAAGGTGCGCAGCACCGTCTATTTCACGTCGACCTCAATACGCCGATCCTGGTTACTCAATTGCCAGGCGGTGTGGAACACCAGGCGACCGATCTTCTCCATCTTCTCGAAGTTGATCTTCTCGATGGTATCTGTAGCCTGGTGGTAATCGGCGTGGGTACCGTTAAAATAGAAAATACTCGGAATCCCCTTCACCGCAAAGTTGTAATGATCGGAACGGTAGTAGTAGCGGTTCGGATCATCCTCTGCGTTATAGGTATAGTCCAATTCCAGCTGGGTGTACTCTTTATTTACCCCTTCGTTGATCCGGTGTAGTTCGGTACTGAGGCGGTTACTACCGATAACGTAAATGTAGTTCGGATTGTCAGCATGTTCCTCATCTACCCGGCCGACCATGTCGACATTGATATTAGCAATGGTGTTTTCCAAAGAAAAAATAGGGTGATTGGCGTAGTATTTCGAGCCAAGCAAGCCCTTCTCCTCTCCACTCACTATTAGGAACAGTACACTACGGCGAGGACCAATTCCCTGCTTTTGTGCCGTAACGAAGGCTTCGGCCACTTCCAGGATGGTGGTAGTACCAGAACCATTATCATCAGCGCCATTGAAAATTTCCTCTCCTCTTTTCCCGATGTGATCGTAGTGCGCGCTGACGACCAGCACTTCATTCTTCAGATTAGGGTCCCTGCCTTCCACGAAGCCAAGCACATTTTCGCCGACCAGTTCCCGAATGGACTTAGTCTGGGTCAATTTCAAATCTACCGGAATAGTTACTGATTTAAGTTTGCCGGATTTTTCCAGCTTTTTGCGACTCCTGATGACCTTCTTCCCGGCCTTGCCCATAATTTTTTTGGCCAGCTGGGGGGTAAGATAGACCACGTTTGCAGTCTTGCGATCCGCCTCAGTCCCCTCGGCCATTTTCATACGACCATCAAGGGTTTCCTGACGAATGTTACGCACATTCTCCTTGAAATCGGGGTCGATAACAAACACGGTGGCCGCCCCTTTCAATTTAGCGATCTCCAGCTTTCTTTCGTCTGACTCGCTCCAGGCGGAGGTTTCTCCACTTCCTGATATCCGGTAATTACCTTTTTTTGCCTTTGGTTCTCCGGCAAAGATCAGGAGGTGTTTCCCCGTCACATCTTTACCGGTGTAATCACTGTACGCCGGATCATCGATGCCGTAGCCAAGGAAGGTCAATTCGGAGATGTTCATCATCTCCCGGTGGCTATTCTGGGAAGGCGCACTGCTGTACTCCCAGAGGTGGCGGAGCGACTCACCGTTAAGCTCAAGGTCAATCTCCTCCCATTTTTG